>JBATNB010000293.1:0-1592 GCA_049290135.1 Rhizobiaceae bacterium | reverse complement strand
CGGCAGATCACCGCCATTTTGAGCACATCATTTGCTGTGTTTGAAACAAGCTTCGCGTCAAAAAGCTTTGCTGGTTCATGAAGTTCTTCGGTGATTAACTGACCCTCAAGCGCCTTTATGACCCTTATCACAGGAGCACCGTCATTTTCTGCGTCTACGGTAAAATCACCAGGTGATTTACGCGATGTGTTAAAATTGTTTACAATTTCCGATGGCACTCGTTCGATCAACGATTTTCCGGTATCTGCAACCAACTGCCCGTTTATATATGTCTGCAGAACCTTAAAATCAGTTAAATTATTCACCACTATCATATCAGCAGCATCGCCGGGCTGAAGCAGCCCAACATCAAGATTGTAATGTTTAACGGGATTTACGCAAGCCGCATTCAATACATCAAACAGATCATAACCGTATTTAACTGAACGTCGCACATGTTCATCAATCTGGCTTACAACAAGATCATTGGGATGTTTATCATCACTGCAGAACATAACCATCTGCGGGTGTGAGCCAAGCAGCGGATGCAGGGCTTCATAGTTTTTTGCGGCGGAGCCTTCGCGGATAAGAATTTTCATTCCGTACCCTATTTTGCCAAGTGCCTCATCAAGTGTAAAGCACTCATGGTCAGTTGATATTCCGGCTTCGATATATTTCTTTGCTTCATCACCCTTAAGCCCCGGGGCATGCCCGTCAACGGGTCTGCCTAAGCTATGCGCAAGATTGATCTTCTCCATTACCATAGGGTCACGGTGCAGCACACCTGGGTAGTTCATCATTTCACTCAGATACTTCAAGCCGTCTTCTTCAAAAAGTCTTTTAATATCTTCAGCGGTTATAACTGCCCCGGCAGTTTCAAATGTTGTAGCAGGCACACATGAAGGCGCGCCGAAATAGAATTTGAACGGCACCTTTTTGCCGTTATCTATCATATACCTAACGCCGTCGAGTCCGAGTACATTGCCTATTTCATGCGGATCCGATACCGTGGCGACCGTACCATGCAGCACGGCAAGCCGTGCAAATTCCGATGGAATCAGCATTGAGCTTTCCACGTGAACGTGGGCGTCAATAAATCCCGGCAAAATATAATTTTCATATATGCCTTCGTTAGGAGTTACCGATTTAATTTTTCCATCTTCAATTGTTACTGTGCCCGGAAAAATCTTCCTGTTCAAAACATCAACGATATTGCCTGTTAGTTCCATATTTTTAAATAAATGTGTCAGGTCGTAAGACCCGACACCACAATAGAAGCGAAGTTATGCAAATTTAACGAGATTACGCAAGGGTTAAAAGAGAAAAATATTAATATAACTCAGGCTCACATTATGATTACGCAATTACCCTTGAAAACTTAGAGTCTAAAAGCTATGTTTAATTAAGTGAAATGGAAATTTTAACACAAATTCCGGAACTTTTTTTTGATTTCATCATAACAATTGCGCTGGCATTTTTGATAGGGTTTGAACAGCGCAAAAGGCGTGATGAGGAAAAGGAAGATAGCGAAGAAGCTGATGCTCCTTCATTTGGCACAGATAGAACTTTCGCATTTATTGGCTCACTTGGCTTCATTTTATATACAATATCCC
>JBATNB010000292.1:0-7955 GCA_049290135.1 Rhizobiaceae bacterium | reverse complement strand
GGCCTCGGTTCGGCCGCCGGAATAGATTCCGGCGTGAACCTGCTGCCATTGTCGCTGCCTCTCTTGCCGAACATCGGGGGACCCGGACCTTTCTGGCTTACTTCTTGCGCTTGAAGCGGGCGAGGATGGAATCGAGGCCGGGCTTCTTCCTGGCCTTGACCTCGGAGCGCCCGGTCAGCACGTGCGCGATTTCGTTGATCTGCGCGGAGATGGCATGCTTGGGATCGATTTCACCCAGCATCCGCCCGTTGTTGGCGGCGTTGCCGAACAGCTGCACGTCATAGGGGATGACGGCGAGCGGGGTCAGGCCGAGCGGATCGGCGAAGTCGGCGGCCGTGATCTCCGGACGCTTCGGCACGCCGGTCTGGTTGATGATCAGCTTCGGCGCGAAGTCGTTCGGCCGGAGCTTGCGCAGCGTGTCGACCAGGTTCTTGGTGTTGCGCAGGCTGGCCAGGTCCGGCGTCGCGACGATCACCACCTCGTCGGCGCGGCTCAGCGTCGTCTTCACCCAGCCGTTCCAGGCGTGCGGCACGTCAAGCACGACCACGGGCGCCGAGCGCTGGGCCACCTCGATGACGGTGGCGAAGGCATCGGCGTCGAAATCCCAGGTCCGGTCCAGCGCCGAGGGCGCGGCCAGCAGCGACAGGCGTTCCGAGCACTGGGCGAGAAGCCGGTCGAGATAGACCTCGTCGATGCGCTCGGGCGACAGCACGGCCTCGGCCACGCCCTGGGCGGGGTCCTGGTCGAAGTCGATGTTGGCGGTGCCGAAGGCGAGATCGAGATCGGCGACCACGACGTCGGTCTCGAACAGGTTGGTCACGGCCCAGGCGGCATTGTGGGCGATCGTGGAGGATCCCGCGCCGCCCTTGGCGCCGATGAAGGCCATCGTCTTGCCGAGCGGTTCGGCTTCGGGGTTGACGAAGATCGACGACACGATGCCGACGATGTCGGCCAGCGATACCGGCGCCACGACATATTCGGAAATGCCGTTGCGCACCAGTTCGCGGTAGAGCGGGACGTCGTTGTAATGGCCGATGATGACGACGCGCGTCGACGGATCGCAGACCTCGGCCAGCGGCTCGAGCGCGATCAGCAATTCCTTCGGCTCCAGGCGCGATTCCAGGATGATCAAGTTCGGCGTCGGCGCCGACTGGTAGAATTCGACGGCCGTGTCGATGCCGCCGCGATGCACCTTGACGTGCGCCTTGGCCATGCGCCGGTCCTCCGCGGCGCGTTCGATGGGCTTGGCCACGGCCTCGGTCTCGCAGAAGGCCTGGATGGAAATGCGCGGAACCGGCCGCATGGCCTGGATCGCCCGGATCTCGTCGGCCGACTCGTCCGATGCGATGTCGCCGCGCTGGTCGAAAGCAAGGTTGCTCATGATGGCTCTGTCCGGTCCTGCATTGCGATCAATAGAAGATCGTGTTTTCCCAAAGCGTCGTCTCGGCCTGCCAATCGTCGATCGCCGTGCCGCGCTTCTCCGCATCGATCGGCGCGCGCTTGCGCGGCCTCAGCAGATCGGTCGGGTTGGCGATCTGCGCGGCGAGGTTCTGCTGGTAGGAACAGCCGAAATTCTCGTAGTTCTTGTTTTCGGTGTGCTTGGAGAGGTCGTCGGGCCAGCGGCCGCAGGCATCCGTGCCGGCCCGCAGCGCCGTGTAGGACAGGCGGATCGGCGCCACGGCCTCGGCCGAGGCGACGCCGTAGCGGTCGAGCGTGATGGCGCTGGCGCCGACGCCGGCGGCCTGCAGCGAGGCGATGATGGCGTTGGACTTGCGCATGGCCGCGGCTTCGTTGGCCGAGCCCGCCGGCACCATGACGCGCACGATGCTGCCGGTCGATCCGTCATAGCCATCGATGTAGCCGGCGATGGTCGCCTTCTCGCCGGCCGTCAGCAGGCCGCCATCGACGGCCGCCGGCAGGTCGAGCGTGATCTCGCGCTCGTCGATGGTGATGGGATGGGTGGTGCGGTAGTCCTGCGGTACCGATCCGACCACGATGTGATCGCGCTTCATCTGCGCGCAGCCGCCCAGCGACACCGCCACGACGAGGGCGGCGGCCAGCGCCGGAAGGCGCCTGGGGTCCGGATTGGCCGGGCTCTTCAGCCCCTGTTCGACGCTCGACATGTTCAGTGCTCCACTCACTTGTAGATGAAGCCGACGACGCCGTGATAACGGCCCTTGGGCTTGTCGGTCTGCATGGTGCCGTAGACCCGGTTGACGCGGCCGAGCACGTAGCCCGCCCCGTCGGAGGCCGGATTGAAATTGTCGTCCGGCTTGGCCAGTTCGTTGCGCGCGACAGGGCGCGACAGGTACGGCGTCACCAGAATGACCAGTTCGGTCTCGTTGCGCACGAAGTCGCGGCTGCGGAACAGCGTGCCGAGCACCGGAAGCTTGGAGACGCCGGGCAGGCCGGTGACGACCTGGCGCACATCGTCGCGCACCAGGCCGGCGATCATGATCGAGCCGCCGGAGGGCAGTTCCACCGTGGTGTCGGCCAGGCGCCGGCGGATCGAGATGAGGTTGGCGCCGGCCACCTGCACCGATGCCTCCGATGTCGGTTCGGAGACCGCGGTGCGCACCTTCAGGCTGATGCGGCCGGGCGACAGCACGACCGGCTGGAATTCCAGGCCGATGCCATATTCGATCTTGGAGACGTCGTAGCTGTATTCGTTCTGGCCGGTATCGGTGTTGTAGGACCGTTCCGCGCTGGTCAGCAGGTTGAACTCGCCGCCAACCCGGAACTCGGCCTTCTGGCCGGAGACCGCCGTCAGCATCGGCTCGGCCAGCGTCTTCATGACGCCGGACTGCTCCATGGCATCAAGGTAGGCGCGCAGCGTGCCGCCACCGGACAGGGCCTTGGTCAGCGTGCTGGAGCCGTCGGCCAGGCCCTTGCCGAGGCCGGGGAACGAGCCGCCGAAGGAGGAGAAGGAGATGCCGTCGGCGCCGGCGCCGGAGGCCAGCATGTTCATGCCGAGCTGCTTCATGACCGAGCGCGACACTTCCGCCACCGTCACCTTCAGCGTCACCTGGTCTTCGCCGATGATCTGGATGAGGTTGACGATCTTGGAGGTGCGGCGTTCGGAATCCGGATTGTTGATGGCGACGCCGCCGCCGTCGGAACCCGCCGAGGCGCTCTGCGAGTACTGGCCGGTGGTCGCCTCGCCGCCGGTGACGAAAATTTCCGCGAGCCGGGCGGCGCGCTGGGCGTCCTGCGGGGTGTCGGCGGTACCGGTGAGCACGACGTTGTCGTTGACCAGCTCGACCTTGATGTCGGATCCCGGGATGAAGCGCTTGATGTTGTCCTCGAGCCCGGCGACGTCGCGCTCGACCTGCAGGTCGAGGCTGGCGAACTGCTCGCCGTTCGGCCCGAAGACGAAGATGTTGGTCTCGCCGACCTGCTTGCCGAACAGGTAGATGCGCCGCGAGGTGCGCGTGACCGCGTCGGCGACTTCCGGATTGGCCACGAGGATGTCGTAGGCGTCACGCGGAAGGTCGATGACGATGGCCTTGTTGAGGCCGAGCTTGATGCGCTGGTTGGTCTGCCCGGAGGCGACCTTCCTCACGCCCGCCGATTCGGCCATGGCGAGCGGCGCCGGGACGGCCACGAGCGCGGCGGCGGCGATGGCGAGCGCGAGCCGGGCGCGAAGGGCGCCGTCCTGGCCGCGGGTCGGCCGTTTCATCATGATCGCGTTCATTTGCGGGCTCCCACTTCGGACACTTCACCGGACTTGATCAGGCGGACCGTTCCCCGGTTGCCATTGCCGCTGACGAGGTATTCGCCGGACGAGGTCTCGGGATCCTGGGCGTCGGCGATCGGGCGCAGCGCCAGGGTCAGCCGGTCGGCCATCTGCTGGGCGACGGTGATGATCTCGGCCTGCTGCGGCGAAAGCTCCAGTGTCGCGGTGTCGCCGACCTTGACCTTGCGACCCTCCTCGTCCTCCTGGATGGTCTGGTCGATGGCGAGTACGCGCACATTGGTCAGGATCGTCTCGGTGACGAAGCCTTCCGAGGTGCCGGCGGTCGCCTGCTGGCGCCGCGTCATGATGACGTCGACATAATCGTTGGGCAGGATGAAGCCGCCGGCCGAGGTGTCGGCGGCGATCTGGGTGGCGACGGCGCGCCGTCCCGCCGGCAGCACCGACGACATGAAGCTCTTGTCGCCGTCGATCAGCTTGGCCGGCCGCACCGGTTCGCCGGAATAAAGCACGTAGCGGGCCACGGAGTTGCGGAACTTCTCCATCGCCTCCGGTTCGCCGTCCTTGGTGATGAAACCTTCGTTGACGGCGTCCGCCGGCCAGGACTGCCAGCGGATCTGGTCACCGAGCACGCCGCCGACCGGAACGTCGGCGCTGACGACGAGCACGTCCTTGAGCGCGATCGCGGGCTGCTTCGGCCCGACATCCGCGGATTTCGGCGCCGGGGGCGGCGTCGCCAGCTTTTTCGCGATGTAGCCGGCACCGAGCGCCGCCACGAACGCGACACCCAGGATCATCAGCTTTGAAGCCTTCATGTGTCCAAACTCCACCCAGCCTGTCGGGCCGTTGGGCGGACAATGACGCGGCAATCGTCAAATTATGGTTAATGGAATGCTTACACTGCGCTTTTGTTGGCGATGGGCCCGACCGGTCAGAACGAACCGGTGAGCGCCCAGACGGCAAGCGGCATCGCCGGGAACGTCATGAGGCCGGCCGCCCCGAGCGCGATGGCGTAGGGAACGCCGCGATCCTTATCGCCGATGCGGAACAGGAAATCGATGTTGCCGAGATAGACCGACAGCGGCGAGCGCCGGTACACCAGCACGAGCGCCGTCAGCAGACCGCCGAACACTGCCGAGATCACCAGGAACTGCAGGAGCGGCAGCGACAGGCCGGCCCAGATCGCCACGCCGGTCATCAGCTTGGCATCGCCGCCGCCCATGGCGCCGATTGAGAACAGGCCGAAGGTGACGGCAAGCACCAGCGCGGCGGCGGCGAAATGCGTCCCGAAGGTGGCCCATTCCATCCCGGCCAGCGGCGCGACGATGGCGAAGGTGACGATGAGGAGCAGCGACACGCGGTTGGCGATCTGCATCGACATGAGATCCGACACGGCCGCATAGACCATGCAGAAGGGGAAGACGACGAAGATGACGGCCTGCAACATGACGATACTCCCTGCACGCGCCCGAGCTTTATCAGCAGGCATTTAACCGACGGTGAAAGCCGGCGATCCGGCAACAAGGAAAAGGGCCGCCTCCTTGCGGAAGCGGCCCCTTGTCCGTCCGGCGTGAGCCGGCGCGCAGCGTCAGACCTGAGAGTCCAGTTCGCTGGCGATGCGGTTGAATAGGTCCGAAATCGAATTGCCGAGCGCACCGGCGCCGACAACGATCGCAAGCGCGATCAGGGCGGCGATCAGACCGTATTCGATGGCGGTCGCGCCGGATTCGTCCTTCACAAAGCGGGCCACAAGCTTAGCCATGGTAATGCTCCTTACTCCACGTGGTTCACAGCACAGTCCGTCGGCGTCTTGTCTTCTGCGTCGATCGGATGGGTGGACAATAGCCCGCAGGCATTGCCAACCCTTTAAGAGACAGGCTTACCAAATGCTTGCCGGCCAGGAACGCCGGTTGTGGTTATCCGGTTATGAAGACCCCACGCGCGCGCGATTCCCTTTAAGACCCGGGTCGCCGGGGGCTGCCGGCCGGCGCGGCCGGGCATGCGGCGGGCCGGCTTAACGGCTTGTTCACCTCCTTGCTTCATCTTTCGGAAAGCTGTTCACCTGGAGCGCCGCCATGGCCCGAGTTTCCGTTTGCCGCACTGTCGTCATCGCCGCCCTCGCGCTGGCCTCGGCCGGGGTCTCGGCGCAGGCCGGCAACATCGACGTGGTGATGAACCAGGCCAGGATCGTGAAGCTCGCCCGGCCGGCCGACACGATCGTCGTCGGCAACCCGCTGATCGCCGACGCGGCGGTGCAGGATTCCACCACCATCGTGCTCACCGGCAAGGGCTTCGGCGTGACCAATCTGGTCGTGCTCGACCAGGAGGGTCTGCCGATCGTCGACGAGATCGTGCAGGTCAGCCGCGGCGACACCAACACGGTGCGCGTCTATCGCCGCTCGGAACTGCAGACGCTGTCGTGCACGCCGAGCTGCGAGGCGGCCTACAAGAACGAAGCCGAAGTGATCTCGGATTCCGGCGCCCAGCAGTAAGCCGGTTAACCGCCGGTTAAGCCAATCGCGCGAATTCGATCCACCCGTAAAACCCGTCTTCAAACACTCGCTGTTAAGTTCAGCCATCACGTTGTGACGGGTGGCTTTCGATGAACGACACAGTGGACGACAAAGCGACGGCGGCCTCGCCCGGGCGTTCCCGGTTCCGCAAACGCTTCCTCGGCGATCGCAAGGGCGCGGTCTCGATCGAATTCGCGATGCTGGCCGTTCCCTTCACCATGCTGGTGATGGCGATCCTCGAGAGCTGCATCTCCTTCGCCGCGCAGCAGATCATGGCCAACGCCACCGACGATCTTGCCCGGCAGTTGCGCACCGGCCAGCTGAAGACGGCGGACGCCTCGCAGACCGAAGTGTACGACCGCATCTGCGACAAGCTCTCCATCATCGTGCCGAACGACTGTCCCGGCCTCTACATCGACCTGAAGAGCTACGCGACGTTCGCGGCGGCCGCGGCGGTGAAGATCAAGCTGACGGCCGACCGCGACCTCGACACGACCGGGTTCGCCGTGGCGCCGGGCCCGTCGGAATCGAAGAACATGCTGCGCGTCTTCTACAAATGGCCGGTCATGCTCGACCTGATGCGCAAGACCATGTCGAACCTGAAGGACGACAAGACCCTGCTGTTCTCCACCGTCACCTGGCAGAACGAGCCGTTCGAGGATTGATGCGATGACCGGTCCCAAGGACACGACCCGCGCGGCGAACGCCGCCCGCCCCTCCGGCCTGCGCCGGTTCCTCTCCGACCGGCGCGGCGTGGCGGCGATCGAGTTCGCCTTCATCGCCCCGGTGCTCCTCGTCCTCTACATGATGACGATGGAGATCGCCCAGGCGATCGACACCAACAAGAAGGTCAGCCGCGTCGCCTCCATGGTGGCCGACCTCGTCACCCAGCAGCTCGACACCACCAAGGCCGATCTCAACGCGATCATGACGATCGGCGATTCGATGCTGAGGCCCTACAATCGCACCCAGCCGACGATCGAGATCGAGGCGATCCAGATCGATGGCTCCAAGACGCCGAAGATCGTCTGGTCGCGCAAGCTCCAGGCGGGCGCGACGTCGGCCGGACGCGCGGCGGGAACCGTGGTCACGGTGCCGGAAAAGCTCAAGATCGCCGATACGTTCATCGTCAACGTGAAGACCGACCTGTCCTATGCGCCGGTCATCGCCTGGGTGACCTATTCGAAGACCGATGCGTGGACGTCGAGCCAGGTCGCGCTTGCCATGGGCGAGCAATACTACCTGCGGCCGCGCCGCGCCGCGACGATCACCTGCACGGATTGCTGAGGGCCTTGCGCCGTCACGGCGACAGCGCGGCGTCGGCGATCCCCGCCGCCGCCGCGTAGTCCTTGTGGGCCGCCGGCTGGAACCCGCCGCCATGGCGCGGCTCCACCAGTTCGTAGAGATCGGGATCGGCGTCCCTCAGCCCGGTCAGGAAGGCGATGATGGCCGACTTGGCCTCCGCCGGCAGCGTGCGGCGAACCGCATGCGGTCCGAAGCGGAGAAAAGCCGAACGCCAGATTTCGCTCAGCCCGTCGCCCGGCGCACCGGCCTGGATGGCCAGCGCGCGCGTGCCGCGGGCCAGGTCGGTTGCACCGTCCGAGGCCACCCAGCCAACCAGTCCGTCGGCATCGCCGCGCACGAACATCGCCAGCGCCTCCTCCGCCGAACCCTTCACTGCCAGGAAGGCGGAATCGCGCCCGACCGGCTTGCCGCCGGCCAATGTGCCCGACGCGGCAAACAGCGCC
>JBATNB010000291.1:0-2262 GCA_049290135.1 Rhizobiaceae bacterium | reverse complement strand
GTTGAAGATGGAAAGGAAATTTCAACACTAAAAACTTACATCCAGGAATCTTATCCAAATACATATACCGAATTCAATAAAACTATATTCGATAATTATCTTAAGAAACTTGAATACAAACCATCTTACAAACCTTCTTCATCAATTGATCTCAATAATGGTGTTAGTCAGGATTTTTTTGATCATTTACATGACAAACTTTTAAAGGAATTTATATTAGTTTCAAAAAAAGATTTTATAGAATTATTTATCATTGATCCTTCTTCAACTGTATCAATTCCAGACCATCTCTACTTTTTGTTTAATGATTTTCCATTAGACTAATGTTTTTTCATTTCAACTGAAATGAAATGAAATGAAATAAAACATTGATAATCAGGCAATTAAAAGTTTAAAAATGGAACTTTAAAATCATTTATGCGTTATTACTTTTATAAAGCAGTAATAAAGCATGGTAGACGATTTTATCCAAAAAACAATCAATCAAAAATTGCAAGCTCTAAAATCAGAGCTTAAAACAGAGTTACTTAAAGAATTAGGTGGGGGGGCATCGCCTTGGATGTCCAGAAAAGAATCAGCATCGTATTTACGCGTATCGATTGCATCTATTGATAACTATGTACGTTGGGGGCTTTTAGAAAAGCACATGATTGGCCGCAGTACCAAATTTAAAAGAGCAGATTTGGACAAATTGCTCCGATAAGGCAATTTCATAATTTTTATTATTTATTTATTATAATTGAATCGAATGATTTCAGCATTACTTTTTCAGATCTCCTCATCAGGAGATCAGCAATCACAGCCTGTTGAGCCCGTGGGTGTTCCAGATCGTGACTTAGTACCTTTAAAAACAGCACTCTTAAGACTATCTCTAAATCAAGAGCAGTTTGACCGTCTGATTTCAACATTTGAAACCAGTCCAGTAATTACATTTAACAAAGATGAATTCCTTCACCGTAACATTTTAAGTTTATTAGCTAAATACATTAGAGAGAGAGACGCATGGGAGATAGATACAATTTAAACATACAGTCGGAATTAGACCTTTTGATAGTTCAAAGGTCCTATTTGAATGATTATGTATCTCTCAGTGATACATTATCGGTACTTATTGATGTTGAGAGAAGAATGATTGATGATCCTTACAATGGATTCTTACCTAGACTGAGAAGTTTTATACGCCATCAATCGCAATTACCGGCGTAGAATAAAAACCAGAATTTTAAAGAATTAAAGTAATTAACAACTATGGTAGCACGTACCTATGGCGTAGCCTTGCTCCTTCGGTGCAGGGGGCCAACAAATCTGAGTGGATAATTTGACAATCAATATTGCATAGATTTATCTGTGCATGAAAATTATATAACAATAAAAAGAATTTTTAAAAGATGATCGAAATACGGAACATCAAATCAAATAAATCAGATTTTAGCGCATATTGCCGCTATATAACAAGGCTCCTGGATCAGGAAATGGTAGAGCCTGAATTTTTACTATTGAAGGAATTGGCTGATTTAAAAGTTGAAATGGCCAAAATAAATGATCTGCCTAAAAAGGAAGCCCAGATCTTATATAAAATTCATGAGTTCCTTTTAAGCGATGCCATCATTGGAAAAGTGGCAAGATTCAAGATCTGGTCCTACAGAAAACTGCTTGCCATATGAAGATAGGAGATTGTGTAAAACTCAAATCAGATCAAGGCCCTCTTTTATGTGTCGCTAATGATACAACTATGACGGGCAACAGCCTTGAGTATGTTCAGTGTTGCTACTTTAATACATTTACAGAAGCATTTGTATTCGTAGGGATCAATGCTAATATGTTGAAATTAGTGGACATGCCACAAGAAATTGACGACCCACCTACTGTACCACCTGCAGAATAATTGAAATCTATTTTAAACCTTTAAACTCCTGGGCCTTAGTGCCTAGGAGTTTTTAAAATCAAAGTCTTTATTAAAGTTATGTCCTACATATGTTTTGCTCCAGTTGGATTCTCCATAGACTTTAATGGCCAACCTCTTATACCTCAATATAATAAGTCTCGGCCTCAAGTAGTAAATGATAATCTATACTACCTAATCTCCTTAATCTCTGTCAAAAGCGTTGAATCAGACTTTAACGGCGTGCACTTACACTCAGACATTCTCAAACGGATCATCAAAGACTATGCTAAATACATTTCTTATTTAACATCCATCGAACTCATTACAGTTTCCAAATCCTATAATCCAGGCACAAAGTCAAAATTATATAACCTAAG
>JBATNB010000290.1:0-4294 GCA_049290135.1 Rhizobiaceae bacterium | reverse complement strand
CGTCGCGCCAGTCCGGCACGGCGGGCGCGGCCGCGGGATCCGGCGCGCCGGAAAGGATACCGGCCGCGATCCATTCGGCGATCTGGTTTGCCGGGCCGGCGCCGTGATCGGCGACGCGATTGATGTTGCGCGCCTTCGGGCCGATCGGCGAGACATCCGCGCCGACGGCGTGGCAGCCCTTGCACTGGTTCCGGTTCGGCACCGCGTAGGTGAAGGCGACCGGCTTGCCGTCGGCGCCGACGAACGACATCGGCAGCTTCGCGCCGGCGAGCTTCAGCGCCGCGTCGGTCTGCTCGGCGTTCCACACATAGGCGAACGCGGCCCAGCCGTCGGCGCGGTGGACGAGCACGCGCGTCTCCACATGGCGCACGCCAAGCCCGGGTTCACGCAGGTCGGCGGGATAGGAGAAGGTCTTGACCAGCGCCGAGCCGACGGGGAAGGCAAACACCTCCGCGTCACTCCACGCCGCCTGTTCGCGCGGCGGCACGAACACGTAGCGCGCCTTCAGCGCGTGGTCGGTGAAGAGCGGCGTCGCCATCTCGTAGCGCATCACGCCGGCGACCGGCCGGTTGCCGCCGGGATCGGCAAAGAAGCCGAACGCCGACAGCATGGAAGGCGGCTTGTCGGCCAGAATCGCCTCCAGCGACACCGCCCCGGCCGGCGCGAGCCAGGCAAGCCCGATGAGCAGGGCCACGGCGACCCGGCGCATGGCTCAGCCGCCGTCCTGCGGCAGCTTCACCGGCGCCGGTTCCGGCACTGAGCCGGCATAGGCGGCGATGCGCCGGTCCGGCGACGTCTTCCAGGGAAACAGGAAATTCGAGATCATCTTCAGGTTGGCGAAGGTGGCGTCGGTCTCGTTGACGTAGATACGGTTTTCCGGCGCGACCCAGGTGATCCACTCCGTCAGCGTCGTCACGCCGTCCCACATCACGTCGGGCAGCGGCAGGCCGGCGACCCCGGCGAACGTGTCGCCCACCTCGCCCTCCGGCGCGAAACCGCCCTCCCCGTAGGCATTGTCGCGCACCACCACGCCGCGCGGGATGGAGACATAGGTCTTGTCGTCATGGTCGAGCGGATAGGCGATGACGGCGACATGGGTGGTGCCGTTGTTGTCGAACCGGTTGTTGAAGACATGGACGTTGCGGTTGGCCATGACCAGCACGCCGAGCCCCTTCGGCACCATGCCGACAATGTTGCCCTTCGGCGCGAAGTTCGGCGTGTCATTGTCGACGATGGTGTTGCCGTAGACCCGGATGTCGCGCCCGCCCATCTGCGGCAGGCTGGGCAGGTCGAAGATCAGGATGCCGCCGGTGTTGTGCGTGGCGGTGTTGCCGTAGACGTCGGCGCGATAGGAATTCTCGATCTCGATGCCGGCGACATTGAGCGAGGCGGTGGAGTTGCGCACGATGATGTTGTCGGACTGTCCGACATAGATGCCGGCGTCCGACGCGCCCTTCACCGTGACGCCGTCGATGAGCACGTTCTTCGACGAGACCGGATAGACGCCGTAGGCGCCGTTCTTCTCGTCCGGCCCGTTGGTCCATTCGACGCGCAGGTTGAGGAACGACACCTGGTCGACGCCCTTCGACTTCACCCCGTCGCCCTTGGTGTCCTCGACGGCGAAGTCCCTGAGCACCACCTTGCCGGCCGTCACCAGGATGCCCTCGCCGGCGCCGGTCTGGCCCTTGAAGGAGAGCACCGTGCGGTTCGCCCCCGCTCCGCGCACGGTAACCCCCTCGGCGTCGAGCGACAGCCCGTCGGTCAGGTCGAAGCGGCCCTCCCCGAGCACGATCGTGTCGCCCGGCGCGACCGAGACGAAGGCCTCGACCAGTGTTTCCGCGCCATCGGCCGGATTGACGACGATCTCGGCGGCGTGGGCCGGCGCGGCGCAGGCCAGCCACAGGGCCGAGCCGGCCGACAAGCTGCGAGCAAACATGACATCCTCCCTCGATTGGCCGCCATCCTGATCGGGCGGACCAAGGGCGTCAATCGGCGATCGCGCGGAGGAGTTTCGCCTTCCGTCCGACTTTGGCGCCGGCGCTTGCCCGGCGCCCGTCAGGCGCCGGGGCGAAGCATCGGTCTCACTACTGCGGCTGCGGCTCCATGCCCGGTTCGCCGCCGGCCTTGGGCGTCTTCGGCCGCGCCCCGGCCTTCGGCACGGCGGTGGCCTTGGTGCCCGGCGTGTCGTCGCCCATGTCGCGCGACGGCTTCTCGCCGGCCAGCAGCTGCTTGATCTCCTCGCCCGACAGCGTCTCGTATTCGAGCAGCCCCTCGGCGAGCGCGATCCAGTCCTTCTTCTTCTTGGTCAGGATGGTCTTGGCGGTCGCGTAGGCCTCCTCGATCAGGCGGCGGACCTCCGCGTCGATGATCTGCGCCGTTTCTTCCGAGACGTTCTGCGTACGCGCCACCGAATGGCCGAGGAAGACCTCTTCCTGGTTGTCGCCATAGGCGACATGGCCGAGCTTGTCGGAGAAGCCCCAGCGCGTGACCATGGCGCGCGCCAGCTTCGTCGCCTGCTCGATGTCGGAGGACGCGCCCGACGTGATGTTCTCCTTGCCGAACTTGAATTCCTCCGCGACGCGCCCGCCCATCATGATGGCCAGACGCGACACCATGTACTTGTAGCTCATGGAGTAGCGGTCGCCCTCGGGAAGCTGCATGACCATGCCGAGCGCGCGACCGCGCGGGATGATCGTTGCCTTGTGCAGGGGGTCGGCCGACGGCACGTTCAGCGCCAGGATGGCATGGCCGGACTCGTGGTAGGCCGTCAGCGCCTTCTCCGCCTGGGTCATGGCGGTGGAGCGGCGCTCCGCGCCCATCATCACCTTGTCCTTGGCGTCCTCGAACTCCTGCATGGTGACCAGGCGCTTGTTGCGCCGCGCCGCCATCAGCGCCGCCTCGTTGACGAGGTTCATCAGGTCCGCGCCGGAAAAGCCCGGCGTGCCGCGCGCCACGGTCTTCAGGTCGACATTCGGCGCCAGCGGCACGTTGCGCACATGGACCTTCAGGATCTTCTCGCGGCCGATGACATCGGGAAGCGGCACCACCACCTGGCGATCGAAGCGGCCCGGGCGCATCAGCGCCGGGTCGAGCACGTCCGGACGGTTGGTCGCCGCGATCAGGATGATGCCTTCGTTCGCCTCGAAGCCGTCCATCTCGACCAGCAACTGGTTGAGCGTCTGTTCGCGCTCGTCATTGCCGCCGCCGAGTCCGGCGCCGCGATGCCGGCCGACCGCGTCGATCTCGTCGATGAAGATGATGCAGGGGGCGTTCTTCTTGGCCTGCTCGAACATGTCGCGCACGCGGCTGGCGCCGACGCCGACGAACATCTCCACGAAG
This sequence comes from Rhizobiaceae bacterium, assembly GCA_049290135.1. Taxonomy (GTDB): domain Bacteria; phylum Pseudomonadota; class Alphaproteobacteria; order Rhizobiales; family Rhizobiaceae; genus JADJTR01. The sequence goes on along the minus strand of JBATNB010000290.1, from coordinate 955 downwards.
TCGGAACCGGAGATGGTGAAGAACGGCACGTTCGCCTCGCCCGCCACCGCCCGCGCCGTCAGCGTCTTGCCGGTGCCGGGAGGGCCGACGAGCAGCACGCCGCGCGGGATCTTGCCGCCGAGGCGCTGGAACTTGCCGGGATCGCGCAGGAATTCCACGATCTCCTCCAGGTCGGCCTTGGCCTCGTCGACGCCGGCGACGTCGGCGAAGGTGACGCGGCCATGCGCTTCCGTCAGCAGCTTGGCCTTGGACTTGCCGAATCCCATGGCGCGGCCCGTGCCGGACTGCATCTGGCGCATGAAGAAGATCCAGACGCCGAGGATGAGCAGCATCGGCAGCCAGGACAGCAGCGTCGACAGCAGCGTCGACGATCCGTCCGTCTCCGGCCGCGCGTTGATCTTGACGTTGCGGTTCTCCAGCCGGCTGACCAGCGCGGGATCTTCCGGCGCATAGGTCTGGAACCCGCCGGACCCGTCGCTGAAGACGCCGGAAATGCGGGCGCCGGCGATCACCACCGCCTTGACCTTTCCGGCCTCGACCGCGTCGAGGAATTCCGAATAGGCAATCTCGGAGGACGAGGCCTGGCCGGTATTGTTCTGGAACTGCGTGAACAGCACCACGAGAAGCAGCAGGATGACGCCCCACAGCGCCATGTTGCGGAAATTCGGATTCATCGCTTGTCCCGTGACACCCCGGGCCAGGGCGTCGGTTGGATTGACCCAAGTCGTCCTAACATAGGAACCGGCATCCACCTTGCCAAGCGCAACGCAAACGCCCGGTTAAGAGGTCGCGCCTTCATTGCGGCCAAGATGCGGCGAGGCCGGAAATCGCGGCGCGCCGGCAAGCCGCGCCAGCGCCTGCGCCAGCGGCAGGTCGAACGACGGCAGGAACGCCGTGAACGGCGACACCGACCGTGAAAGCACCACGTGCCCGCCCGTCGCCAGCGGCTCGGCCC
>JBATNB010000289.1:0-2993 GCA_049290135.1 Rhizobiaceae bacterium | reverse complement strand
GCCTCGCGCAGCGATGGCAGCTTCTGCGCACCGATGGCCTGCGCCTTGGCGGCCTCCATCTGCCGCGCGGCCTTTTCGCCGACCTCCGTCGTAGCCCGGGCCAGCGCGGACTGCGCCTCGCTTTCGGCGGATTTCGCCGCTGTCCAGCGCAGATGCAGCAGCGTTGCCTCGGCCTGGCGGATTTCGACCGAGAGCGTCCGGAACCGTCCGGCCTGGCGCGCCTGACGCTTCAGGCTTTCGATCTGGCTGCCAAGTTCGCCGGTGACGTCGTCGAGGCGCTCCAGGTTCTGCTCGGCGGCGCGCAGGCGCAGTTCGGCCTCGTGGCGGCGCGAATGCAGGCCTGAAATGCCGGCGGCTTCCTCCAGGAGCGCGCGCCGCGCCTGGGGCTTTGCCTGGATCAGTTCGCCGATGCGCCCCTGCCCGACCATCGAGGGCGAACGCGCGCCGGTGGAGGCGTCGGCGAACAGCAACTGCACATCGCGGGCGCGGGCTTCCTTGCCGTTGATGCGATAGGCCGATCCGGCCTCGCGCTCGATCCGCCGGGAAACCTGTAATTCGTCGGCGTCGTTGAACGCGGCGGGCGCGGTGCGCGTGCCATTGTCGAGGAAAAGGACCACTTCGGCGGTGTTGCGGGACGGCCGGGTCGACGATCCGGCAAAGATGACATCGTCCATGCCGGAGGCGCGCATGTTCTTGTACGAGCTTTCGCCCATGACCCAGCGCATGGCCTCGACAAGATTGGACTTGCCGCAGCCATTCGGTCCCACGATGCCGGTCAGGCCGGGCTCGATGACGAACTCGACCGGATCGACGAAGGACTTGAAGCCGAGAAGGCGGAGCCGGGAAAAACGCATGTCAGCCCTCCCGGGCCGTCACGGGACGGCATCCGGGGTCAAACAGCGGCGGCTCACAGGCCGGCGAAAATGGCCGCCATCTGCTCAATCGACATTGCTCCCGCATATCTGGCGCCATTGACGAAGAATGTCGGCGTCGAATTCACGCCGAACTCCTTCTCGCCCCGTTCCCTGACGGCGCGGACGTTGTCGAGCAGCGCCTGATCCGTCAAGCAGGCCTCGAAGGACTCCTGTGTAAAACCGGCAAGCTTGGAGATCTGCAGCAGCGCATCCTTGGCGTTCTGCGCGCCGGCCCAGGTCTCAAGCTGTGCGAAGAGGACCGACACCATCGCCTCGCGCTTGTCGCCGGCGCAACGCGCCAGCATGAAGGCGGCCTCGGCGCGCGGGTCGAACGGGAATTCGCGCAGCACGAAGCGCACCTTGCCGGTGTCGATCCAGTCGGTCTTGAGCGTCTGGAAGGTGGTGCCATGGAAATTCGCGCAGTGCGGGCAGGTCATCGACGCATATTCGACGATGGTGATGGGCGCGTCCTCCTTGCCCAGCCACAGGTCCGGCAACGCGCCCTGCTCCATGAGCCTGGCAACATCGACCTTGCCGTCGGAGGCCGGGGCCTCGACCGCGGGCTTGGCCGGCTCGGCCGGGCTGGCAGGCGCGGCGGGTTTGGCCGGCTCGGCCGGCGCTTCCGGCTTCTTGGCCGAATCGCTGCATCCGGCGACGAGAAGTCCGGCGGCGGCCAGGCCGGCAAGCATCATGCGGCGATGAAGAAGGAGAGCCATGCGAATCACCCTTGCGAGATCGGATTGTGCACCGGCCACCCCGTTCGGGCGAGCGGCACGGCGATAAAGCACCTCTTTGTCCGCAATGAAATGGCGGAATTCCGGCCGGAGCGTCAAATTGGCGTCAACGGGGCTTCCGCTGGGCGAAGACGGAGCGGCCGAGGCGGGCAAGCGATTGCCGCAGCGCCGCATCGTCGACGCCGGCCGCCATCAGGTCGATCCGCGCGGCGTCGGCCGGGTCGAGGCTCGCGGTCGCGCGCAGGGGTTTCTCCGTCCGGAGAACCGGCTTCTGCAGGATGCGGAGGCGATCCACCGCCTCGTAGCCGAGGAAGGCGTTGACCCTGGCAATCAGCGTGCCGGAACTGTGCTGGAGGCGCATGGCGGCCGCGGCTTCGCAGGCGACGACGAGGGTTCCGGGCCGAAAGGTGTCGTCGCCGTCGATACGGCGCGGCCACTGCACCTTTTCCGGCGCGGTCACGGGCGCGAGCTTTTCGCCGACGATTTCGCTCCAGGCCTGCACCAGATGCACCGACAGGCCGGCCCGGCGCCTGAGCACCGGGTCGAGCAGGCCGGCGGCGAGATCGCCGACGGGAACCGGATTGCCGCCGCGCGGGCGCGCTGTCATGGTCTGCCCATTGTCTGCCAGGAACCGATGACCACCATGCCAGAGCCGGGCGCGAAGACAAAGGCCCCTTCGTTCGCCGAGCGCCTGCTGGCCTGGTACGATCGCCACGCGCGCGATCTGCCATGGCGAATTGGACCGACCGAGCGGGCGCGCGGCGTCCGGCCCGATCCCTATCGGGTCTGGCTGTCGGAGATCATGCTGCAGCAGACCACGGTCGAAGCGGTGAAACCGCATTTCACGCGCTTTGCCGCCGCGTGGCCGGATATCGGCGCACTCGCCGCCGCATCCCTCGACGAGGTGTTGTCCGCCTGGGCGGGGCTTGGCTACTATTCGCGGGCGCGCCACCTGCATCGCGCCGCGCAAACGATCGACCGCGACCATGGCGGCTCGTTCCCCGACGACATCGCCGCGTTGCGCGCATTGCCCGGCATCGGCGACTATACCGCCGGCGCCATCGCCGCGATCGCCTTCGACCGTGCCGCGCTCGCCATCGATGGCAATGTCGACCGGGTGATGGCGCGACAACTCATGCTCGGCCTCCCGCCGGCATCGGCCAAGGCGGCGATCCGCGCGTATCTGGCCGCGCTCGCGCCGGACCGGCGGCACGGCGATTTCGCCCAGGCACTCATGGATCTCGGTGCGACCGTGTGCATGCCGCGCCGGGCGGAATGCGGAACTTGCCCGGTTTCGGCCGGCTGCGCCGCCATGGCCGGGGGAAACCCGCTCGATTTCCCGGTC
>JBATNB010000288.1:0-3858 GCA_049290135.1 Rhizobiaceae bacterium | reverse complement strand
GACCGGGAACCGCAGCGATGTCAGCACGCCGTCGCGGCCGGCGAGGAGCAGCGGGCCGAGCGGGCTGTCGAGAATGCGAAAGCGCAGCGGGTTGGCGGACATGGCGCCATCAAGGCCGCTGGCGCGCGCCCTGTCCACCCGGAACGCGCAACAAAAAACCGCCGGCGAAGACCGCCGGCGGTTTTCCGGTTCCCTGCGGAAGGGAATCAATAGGGGCAGGCGTTGTCCGACATGTAGTCGTGGACCTGGACGGCACCGGAGATGATGTCGGCCTTGGCCTTGTCGACGGCGGCCTGCATTTCGGCGGTGATGAGCGCCTTGTTGTTGTCATCGAGCGCCCAGCCCACGCCGTCTTCCTTGACGCCGAGCGCCTGGATGCCGGCGGTGAACTTGCCTTCCTGGGCGTCCTTGAACGCCTGGTAGACGGCAAGGTCGACGCGCTTCAGCATCGAGGTGAGAACCGAACCCGGATGCAGGTGGTTCTGGTTGGAATCGACGCCGATCGACAGCTTGCCGGCGTCCTTGGCCGCCTGCAGCACGCCGAGGCCGGTCTGGCCGGCGGCGGCGTAGACGACATCGGCGCCGCGCTCCATCTGGCTCTTGGCAAGTTCGCCGCCCTTGACCGGATCGTTCCAGGCCGCCGGCGTGTCGCCGGTGTAGTTGACGTAGACTTCGCCATCGGCCTTGACGCTCTTGAAGCCGCCGACATAGCCGCAGGCGAACTTCTGGATGAGCGGGATGTCCATGCCGCCGACAAAGCCGGCCTTGCCGGACTTCGACGCCATCGCGGCGAGGATGCCGGTCAGGTAGGAGCCTTCATGCTCCTTGTAGACGACGGAACGCACGTTCGGCTTGTCGACGACCATGTCGATGATGACGAAGTGCAGGTCCGGGAATTCCTCGGCGAGCTTGGTGATGGTGTCGGCGTTCTGGAAGCCGACGGCCACGACCGGATCGGCGCCGGCCTCGGCGAACTTGCGCAGCGCCTGTTCGCGCTGGTCGGAGTTCTGCAGTTCGAACTCCATGTAGGCCTTGCCCGATTCCTTCTTCCACATTTCGGCGCCGGTGAAGGCGGCTTCGTTGAACGACTTGTCGAACTTGCCGCCGAGATCGAACATGACCGCCGGGTCGCCGGCAAAAGCGGCGGACGCGAAGGTCATTGCGGTGGCGGCCATCAGGCCGGTGAGAATACGCTTCATGATGATCCAACCCTGTCTTGTTGTTAGCTGCCTCCGCGCGGGTTGCGCCACGCGGAACATCGCCGGGAGGATTCGCTAGTCAACCTCCCCGCTGGGCCGGCATCCTTGCATGGCGCGCGACCGAAATCACGCGGAATCTTGACCCCCGGAAGCGGTTCGCTCCGCCGGCGATTCCGGCAAGGCGATGCCGGTTCTCGTGGCCGGGCGGACCGTGCCGGGGCTGCGGAATGCATATTGCTGATGCTCGGCCTCGGCGTAGTAGAACGGGCCGGCCGGCGCGACCGCGGTGGTGACGGCACCAAGCCCGGCCTTGGATAACGCCCCGGCACAGGCGGCGCGCGCCTGGCCGGAACGTTTCGCCTGGTCATCGTCGAAGCAGAAGATCGCCGAACGATAGAATGTGCCGACATCGCCGCCCTGCTTCATGCCCTGGGTTGGATCATGATGCTCGAAAAAGGCCGACAACAGCGATTCGAAGCCAATCCGCGCCGGATCGAAGGTCACGAGCACAGTCTCGGCATGGCCGGTCATGCCGGTGCAGACCTCCTGGCGTGTCGGGTTCGGCGTGAAGCCGCCGCTGTAGCCGGCCGCCGTCATGAGGACGCCCGGCAGCGACCAGAACACCGGCTCCGCGCTCCAGAAATTGCCCATGGCAAACAGCGCCTGGCGGCTTTCGGCCGGGAATGGCCCTTTCAGCGGCTGGCGGAACACCAGATGCCGGCGGGCCGTGGCGAGTGGCCGGCCTCGGCCGCGCAGCGCCTCTTCCGGCTTCGGCAGGTGGAGCTTGCGGTTGAGCATGTCGGAAAGAAAGAACATGCCCGTTCACTCCTCCAGCGTGAACCGGCCGACGCGGCGCGGCGGCCGGCGCCCGGCGAGAAAGAAGAGGAAGGCGATGACGAGGAACACGGCAAAGCCGGGCATGGCCAGGATTGCCGTCGCCACCGGTTCCCACAGCGGCGCCCAGAGGCCTTGCAGCGTCTCGCGCATGACGGCCAGCGTCATCGGCGAGCCCGACGCCCAGCTGTCGCCGAGCGGGGTGAGGACCGGGGCCGAGGCGGCGACGGACCGCGCCGAATCAAGCACGCCGAAAATCACGGCGATGGACAGGGCGACGGTGGACAGGAGGCGCAGGACGAAGCGGATCATGGCGGCCCCTTAGAGCATGACGCCGGCGGGAAGAAAATCCCGGCGCGCACGCCATCGCCCGCGCCGCCGGCCGGCGCTCATCAAGGCCTTGGCATCGCCGCGGGTTTCGACTAGAGAGCGCTCGCCCGCCCGAGCATTCGTCCGGCGGCCAAGGACAGGTGGCCGAGTGGTTTAAGGCGCACGCCTGGAACGCGTGTATAGGGGAAACTCTATCGGGGGTTCGAATCCCCCTCTGTCCGCCAGTTCCTCCCGTCAGGCGCCCTCAGGGCAGCAGCATCGCGGTCAGCGCGTCGGCAAGCCAGCGCGCGTACTGCTCGGCCGAGCGGCCCTCGACATTCGTCACCAGCATGAAGAGCTCCGGGCTTGCCAGCCGCGCCAGCGTGGCGATCGCGGTGTCGCGGTCGGTCCGCAACGGCCCGCGTTCAAGCAGGGCATCGACGAGCATGGCAAAATTGCCGGCGCGGCCGCGATGCAGGCCGACATAGAGCTCGCGCAGCGTCGGCTCCGATTCGGCGGCGGTGCGAACCACGGCCATCAGCGGTGCCGCGCGGGTGAGGATCGAGGCGATGTCGTCGGCGAACAGCGCGATCTGGCGCGGCTGGTCGGGCGCCCGCAGGACCCGCCGCGGCCCGGCCTGGTCCATGAGCGCGGTCTCGGGCTGAAGACCCCTGACCGCGGCGACCATGACCGCCTCAAGCAGGGCAAGCTTGCTGCCAAAGCCGGCATAGACCGTCTCGACGGAAACGCCCGCCTGGCGGGCGATGGCGGCGATGGTGGACTTTTGCCAGCCCTGGCGGACGAACAGGTCGCCAGCGGCCCGCAGCAGGGCGGCACGCGTCTCCGACGCCTGGGTGGCACGGTGAACCGAGCGGTATTCCCGCCTGGGCTTGACAGGCTGCGACATTTCGATACATACACACTGTAATGAATACAACACCACTCTAACAAATCCGGAGCGCCGCATGAAGCGGCTTCCGAACCAGGGAGCGCGCGCCGTGACCACGACAACCACAGCCCTTCAGGTGCTTGGCCTGCTGCTGATTTCCCTCATCGTCGGTTCGATGTTCGGGGTCTGGCGCGGCTACAATCCGGCAGCCCTTTCAGCGACCGCCTTTGTCGAGATGCACCAGGGGGCCGTTCGCGGGCTGAACGTCCTGCTGCCCGCCATGGGGTTCGGCTGCATCCTGGCGGTGGCCTCGCTGGCCTGGCTCGGCCGGGAGGCGCCGCGTTCGACCGGGCTCTACGTCCTGGCCGCCGTCGCCATGGTCGCGGCGGGACTGATCACGCGCTTCGGCAACCAGCCGATCAACGCCATCGTCATGGGCTGGGGGCCGGTTCCACCCGACGGCTGGCAGATGTTGCGCGACAGCTGGTGGACCTGGCACCTGGCGCGCCTTGCCGCCGGCTTTGCCGGGCAGGTGCTGCTCATCGCCGCGATCTTCACGCACCGGGGCTAGGGTCATCCCTGCCGCGCGGCGCCGGGCCCGCGCCGGTCATCCCCGCAATCACCGGG
>JBATNB010000287.1:0-16809 GCA_049290135.1 Rhizobiaceae bacterium | reverse complement strand
TTCCGGCATGGCCGAAGATCGAAGCGCCAGCGGCGTCGCGGATGGCGGGGCTAGACAGGTGCGCCTCCTGCGCCAGCGTGCCGGCAAGGCAGGTGAACTCGTCGGTGCCGCCCTGGAGGATCGCCTTGCGGAAATCGATGTAGCCGAGCAGGCGGTCGTAGGGGTCGGCATGCGCGTGATAGGGGGCGCCGGCGAAAAACCCGCCGGTGACCGCCGACCAGTGTTCGGCCGAAGCGACGGCAAGGTCCTCCTTGCCGGCGAAATGATGGAAGAAGCCGCCCTTGGTCAGCCCGGCCTCGGCGCAGACATCCTCGACCCGCGTGGCGGCGTAGCCCTTCTGGCGGAACAGCTTCAGCGCCACATCGAGAATACGGCGGCGGGCGGCTTCGCCCTTGGACGGGGAAAGGGTCGCTGTTGGCATGGACAAAACATACCAACCGGTCGGTTTTTGTCAACCGATCGATTCGACCGCCGCGCCCGGCGTTTCCTCTTCGATCACGCCATCGCGCAAATGGCAGACCCGGTCGAAATAGCCAAAGATCTTTTCATCGTGGGTGACGGCGATGATCGCGGCGTCCTGATCGACCGCGAGCTTGCGCAGCAGTTCCATGACGATCTGGGCCCGCTTGGAATCAAGCGCGGCAGTCGGTTCGTCGGCAAGGATGATGCGCGGCCGGTTGGCGAGCGCGCGTGCGATGGCGACGCGTTGCGCTTCCCCGCCCGAGAGTTTCGCCGGCATGGCATCCCGCCGATGGCCGATCTCCAGATAGTCGAGCAGTTCCACGGCGCGCCCGCGGGCCTCGCCGACCGAATGGCCGGCCAGTTCCAGCGCCACGGCGACATTGTCGGTTGCGTCGAGGAACGGAAGCAGGTTGTGGGCCTGGAAGATGAATCCGATCTTCTCCAGGCGCAGCCGCCGCAAGTCGTTGCGCTGCCATCTGCCATGGTCGAACACGCGCTCGCCATCGAGTTCGAGCGCGCCGCCGGATGGATCGATGATGCAGCCGATGACATTGAGCAGCGTCGTTTTTCCCGACCCCGACGGTCCGAGCAGGGCGACGACCTCGCGCGGGAAAATGTCGAGCGACACATCCTTCAGCGCGTCGACGCGCACCGCGCCCTCGCCATAGTGCTTTGACACGCCGCGCACGGAAACGAGCGGGGTTCTGACCGGCGCCGCCATGTCAGCTTCCCAGCGCCGTTGCCGGGTCGACCTTCAACGCCGCCCGCACGCCGAGGCCGCTGGCCAGCAGGCAGACGAAGACGATGACGATGCCGAGCTGCGTGACGTTGGCCGTGTCGAGGACGATGCGGCGCGGAAAGATGTCCTTGATGGCGACGATGAGCGCCCACCCCATGAAAAACCCGATCAGGCCGAGCGCCAGCGCCTGCTGCACGATCATCGCCGTGATGGTGCGGTCGGGCGCGCCGATCAGTTTCAGCGTCGCGATCTGTTTCAGCTTCTCCATGGTCATGGTGTAGATGATCAGGGCGATGACGACGGCGGAAACCGTAAGCAGCAGGCCGGTGAACAGGCCGATCTGGCGGCGGGCGCGGTCGATGTGGGACCCGGTCAGGATTGCTTCCTGCGCCTCCTGGGCGATTCCGCTCAGGTGCTTCCAGCGGCCGATGTCGGCGGCGACGGCCTGTACTGAAGCGTTCGGCGACAGCCGGGCAAGGACCGCGCTGACGGTGTCGGCGCTTCCCGTTCCCATGCCGCTTGCCTTTTGCAGCCGCACCGCCGCCGGATCGAGTTCGGCCTGGTATTTCTGGGCGTCGCGGAGCGTCACGAACGCCGCCGGATCGCCGCCCGAGTTTACGTGGTAGGCTGTCAGGCCAACGACGGTGTAGCGGTCGCGCCCGAGCTGAACGACATCGCCGGGAACCAGCTTCGAAGCGCGATCGACGACGATTTCGAAATGGCTGCGGCCAAGTCCGCGGCCGGCGATGATTTCCGCCGGACCTCCCGGACGTCCCGGCTCGTAGCCAATGACATAAAGCCGGATCTTGCGGTCACCGACGACTGCTTCGACATTCTGGTAGGTGACGCTGCCGGCGGCGGTCACGCCGGCGATGCGCGCCACCGCCTCGCGCGTCCCGCCGGGGATGCGCGACGATTCGGCGAACGGGCCGCGCGAGCCGGCTTCGACCACCCAGAGATCGATCGACGGCGTGCGCGCGATCGTCAGGGCATCGACGACCATGCCGCGATAGATGCCGATCATCGACAACACGACGCCAAGCAACAGGCCGAGGCCGACGCCGGTGAAGATGAACCGCCCGGAATTATGCTTGATGTCGCGGTAGGCGAGGTTCATTTCGACGCTTCCGCTTCGGCGCGGGCTGCGCGACCCTCCCGGAGACCGGGCCCGGCAACGGCGACGACCGCCGCGCCGTCCGGCAGGCCGGAGACGATTTCGAGCCGCGCGTCCTCCGTCCGGTGGCGCATGCCGACGAGACGGCGGTGGAGGATTCCGCCCTCGATCGTCCAGACATTGCCTTCGCGCCCATTGTAGCCGGCGACCGCGGTTTCCGGGACCAGCACCGCGCTGTCGAGTGTGGCGACGGTGACCCAGAACTCAGCCTGCTCGCCGAGATAGACGGTGTCGGGAGGATTGTCGCCCTTGATGTAGACGCGGCGCTCCTCATTGGCGCGGTCGCTTTCCAGGCCGATGCGCACCACCGTGCCGGAGAACACGTCGAGCGGACGCGAGCGGATGCGCGCCTCGACCTTCTGGCCTTCGGAAAGGTAGCCCGATCGTGCTTCGTCGACATAGGCGAGGCCCCAGTACGTGGCGGGATCGACCAGGGTGAGGATCGCGTCGCCGGACCTGATCACCGCGCCCGGCTCCTTGAGACGTTCGACGACGAGCCCGTCGAATGGTGCCAGCAGGGTGCGGTGCCCGAGGACGGTCTGTTCGAATCCGAGCTGGGCCTTGGCGTCCTCGAGCTGGGCGGCGGCGACCTTGCCGTCGCTTTCGGCAACGGCGACATCGGCGGCGGCCACGGCCTCGTCGCGCAGGGCCTCCTCGGCGGCCTGCGCCGAGACGACATCGCGGCCGGCCAGTTCCTGCTTGCGCCTGCTGGTTTCCTGCTTCTGGGCCAGCACCGCGCGGGTCTTGTCGACAACGGCCGCCGACTTGGCGATGTTGACCTCGGCGATATGGACCGCGGTTTTCGCCTTTTCGACCTTCGCCTCCTGCTCGCCGGCGTGGAGGCGGGCGAGCACCTGGCCCTTCCTGACCAGATCGCCGTGATCGGCCTCGACGCTTTCGAGCGTCGCGCCGACCTCGAAGCCGATATCGGAGACGACCCGCGCCTCGATCGTGCCGAGGCCGAAGACGCGTACGGGAACGTTCTGCTCGACCGCCACCACCGGCAGCGTCAAGGGGCGGTTCGCCCAGAACCGGTAGCCAGCAAAAGCCGCCGCCGCGACAAGGGCGATGACGACAGCGCCCTGGATCAACCGGCGTCCGCCGCCGCCCGCATTGCCCGCCATGATCGCCATGCTCCCTGCGACTATTCCGGGCTACCAATAGGTGCGGTTGCCAGCCAGCGCAAATGAAACATTCGCAATCTTGAATTCGTGCGTTGCACGTCCGGACCGCGGAGTGCCGCCGTGGCGTGACCCCTGCTCCTTCCCGAAGGGAGCGGAGGTCAATTCGGTGATATCGCCGGCAAAGACAAAAAGCCTCGCCGGCGCGGCTGCGCCATGGTCTCGATCCGCCAATGGCATTGACATGGCCGCCGCGCCTGCCGCACAAGCCGGCCGACACCACGGACCCTCTCCATGCCCACTTCGCTTCAAGCCGAGGTCGCGCGGCGGCGCACCTTCGCCATCATCGCCCATCCGGACGCCGGCAAGACGACGCTGACGGAGAAGCTGCTGCTGTTCGGCGGCGCCATCCAGCTCGCCGGCGAGGTCAAGGCGAAGAAGGATCGCATGAACACGCGCTCCGACTGGATGAAGATCGAGCGCGAGCGCGGCATCTCGGTCGTCACCTCGGTGATGACGTTCGAGTATGACGGGCGCGTCTTCAACCTGCTCGACACGCCCGGCCACGAGGATTTCGCCGACGACACCTACCGCACGCTGTCGGCCGTCGATTTCGCCGTCATGGTCATCGACGGCGCCAAGGGCATCGAGCCGCGCACGCTGAAGCTGTTCGAGGTGTGCCGGCTGCGCGACATCCCGATCCTCACCTTCGTCAACAAGATGGACCGCGAAAGCCGCGACCCGTTCGAGACGCTGGACGAGATCGAGGCGAAGCTGGCGCTCGACTGCGCGCCGGTGACCTGGCCGATCGGCCGCGGCAAGCATTTCGCCGGCACCTATCATCTGACGCAGGACGCCATTCGCGGCCATGACGACCAGGCCGAGCGCAAGCCGGTGCACGGGCCGGATTCCGACTGGGTCACGCATCTCCTGCCCGAAAACGATCGCGACGCCTTCGTCGAGGAATTGATGCTGGCGCGCGAGGCGTTGAAGCCGTTCGACGCACAGGCCTTCCTGGAAGGCCATCTCACCCCGGTGTTCTTCGGCTCCGCGCTCAGGAATTTCGGCGTGCGCGACCTGATCGAGGCGCTCGGCGAATGGGGGCCGAGCCCGCGCGACCAGGACGCCGACACGCGCACCGTGCATGCCGACGAGGACGCGATGACGGCCTTCGTCTTCAAGATCCAGGCCAACATGGACCCGAACCACCGCGACCGCATCGCCTTTGCGCGCATCTGCTCCGGGGCGCTGACGCGCGGCATGAAGGCGAAGCTGGTGCGCACCGGCAAGGCGCTGTCGCTCACGGCGCCGCAATTCTTCTTCGCCCGCGAGCGCATCACCGCCGATACCGCCTTCCCGGGCGACGTCGTCGGCATTCCCAACCACGGGGCGCTGCGCATCGGCGACACGCTGACCGACGGCGAGGAGTTGCGCTTCCGCGGCGTGCCGAACTTCGCGCCGGAAATCCTGCGCCGCGTGCGCATGGGCGACGCCATGAAGGCGCGCAAGGTCAAGGAGGCGCTGCACCAGATGGCCGAGGAAGGCGTAGTGCAGTTGTTCGAGCCCGAGGATGGCACGCCGGCGATCGTCGGCGTCGTCGGCGGGTTGCAGATCGACGTCTTGCGCGAGCGGCTGAAACAGGAATACGGGCTGGAGGCCGATTTCGAAATCGCCCGCTTTTCGGTTTGCCGCTGGATTTCGGCCGACGACCGCGGCGAGCTCGACCGCTTCATGGCGGCGCAGCGCTCGGCGATCGCCCGCGACCTCGACGGCGATCCGGTGTTCCTCGCCGAGCACGGATTCTCGCTCAACTACGAGGCCGAGCGCTGGAAGGCGATCCGCTTCGCGGCGATCAAGGACTACCAGGCCGGCTGAGCCCCGTTTTCAATGACGGTTTGCTGACCCGGCCTGTCAGCGCCCTGTCATCCTGGCGTCGCCATTCTCCCCCTGCCGCCTGCAAGGAGCGGCTTTAAAAAAAGAGGGAGACACGACATGACCAAGACCATTGCCATCCTGATCGCTGCGGCGCTTCTGGCCCCCGCCGCCTCCGCCTCCACCATCGCGGCGAAGGGCTTCGTGAACGGCGCCGACGGCATGACGACCGTCGAAAAGCGCAAGAAGCCGCGCATCAAGGGCGGTTCGGGTTGCGACGACGCGCATGACCGGCTCGAGCATCCCGAGTGCCGTTGATCCCGGCGAAAGGGCGGGCGCCAGCCCGCCCTACACCATTCCGAGCAGCCGCGGCAGGAACAGCGACAGTTCCGGCCAGTAGGTGACGACCAGCAGGAAGGCCAGCATGGTCCAGAACCAGGGCAGCGCGGAGCGTGTCACCTCCGTCAGGCCCATCTTGGCAATGCCGCTGGCGACATAGAGATTGAGGCCGACGGGCGGCGTGACCATGCCGCATTCCATGTTGACCACCAGCATGATGCCGAAATGCACCGGATCGACGCCGAGGCGCACGGCCACGGGAAACAGGATCGGTGCGAAGATCAGCATGATGGCGGACGGTTCCATGAACATGCCCGCGCCGAGCAGCAGGATGTTCACCGCCATCAGGAACCCGTACCTGCCGAGGCCGGCATCGGCCATCCACGCGGCGATCGCCTGCGGGATGCCCTCATGGGTCATGAGGAAGGAGAACAGCACCGCGTTGGTGATGATGTAGAGCAGCATGGCGCTCATGTTGGCCGAGGCCAGCAACACCCGCGGCACATCGGCCAGCTTGAGGTCCTTGTAGACGAAGACGGCGATGATGAAGGCATAGACCGCGCTCATCGCGGCGGCTTCCGTCGGTGTGAACGCGCCGGAATAGATGCCGCCAATGACGATAATGATCAGCGACAGCCCCCAGAACGAGCGCTGGAACGCCCGGAATTTTTCCGGCCAGGCGGCGCGGTCAAGGCGCGGGTAGCCGTTGCGCCAGGCCCGCCAGAACGTGGTGAAGCCGAGCATGAAGGCAAGCAGCAGCCCGGGAACCACCCCGGCCATGAACAATTGGCCGACCGAGGCCGTGGCCACCGGTTCGCCGGTCGGGCCCGGATAGGTCGACCCCGAAGTCGCCACCGAATACATCACCATGACGATCGACGGTGGGATGAGGATGCCGAGCGCGCCGGAGGTGGAGATTACGCCGGTGCCGAACTGCTTGGGGAACCCCTGCTTGACCATGGCCGGCAAAATGATGGACCCGATCGCGACGACCGTGGCCGGCGACGATCCCGACACCGCGGCAAACAGCGCGCACGCGAAGACCGCGGCGAGCGCGATGCCGCCATGCCAGTGGCCGACCATGGAGCGGGCGAAATCGATCATGCGGTGCGCCACGCCGCCATGGGTCAGGAAATTGCCGGCCAGGATGAAGAACGGGATCGCCATGATCTCGAACTTCTCGATCCCGGTGAACAGTTTCAGCGCCACCGATTCGATCGGAACCGTGGTGAAGGCGAACAGGAAGGTCAGCACGGTCAGGCCGAGCGCGATGGAAATCGGCATGCCGGTCAGCATCAGCGCCAGCAGCAGCGAGAAGATGATGAGCGCGGTCATGCCGGTTGCTCCTCGATGCCTTCGACATGGCCATGGTCATGGTGCGGCAGTTCGCCGGTGCGGTTGAACGACCAGGCGACCTGGAGGAAACGGAAGCACATCAGGTAGGATCCGAGCGGGACCGCGAAGTAGACGATCCACATCGGCACCTCCATGTCGGGCGAGACCTGCTCGGTGTGGGCGATCTCCCAGACGAAGGCGGCGCCGAGCGAACCGACGATAGCGGTGAACAGTGCCCCGCTGAACAGTCCGAACAGGATGAACGGCTTGCGGCGGGCCGGCGTCAGGCGCTCGATCACGACATCGACGCCGACATGGATGCCGGTGCGCACGCCGTAGGCGGCGCCGAACTTGGCCATCCAGATGAACAGGTAGATGGTCAGTTCCTGCGCCCAGGTCAGGTTGATCTCGCGCAGCACCCCGAAGATCGACTTGCCGAGATCAAGGATGGCCGGCGAATCGTGCGTACGGCCGTAACCGATCAGACCGGCGGCACCGCTGATGGAATAGCGATGGACGACGGCAACAAAAATGATCAGCGTCGCCAGCCCGATCAGACTGGCGATGATGATCTCCTCCAGGCGGTCAAGCCAGCGCATGTCGCCCTCCCCGGCGTGTGCGTCGGGCAGCCCGGCCGGGTGGCCGGGCCGCGTTCGCGCCGCGGGCTCAGTTGCCGGCGGCGGCCTTCTGGATCGACGCGATGACGTCGGCACCGACGCGGTCGGAAACCTCGGCGTAGACCGGCTTCAGCGCTTCCAGCCATGTCGCCCGTTCCTCGTCGGTCAGATCGTGGAACTCGGTCTTGCCGGAATCCTTCATCGCCTTGAGCGCGGCGTCATTCTCGTCCTGCGCGATCGAGTTGGCGTAGTCGGTCGCCTCGGCGAGCGCCTTGTCGAGCTGGCCGCGCACGTCGGCGGGAAGCTCTTCCCAGAACTTGCGGTTCACGATCACCGCATAGCCGAGATAGCCGTGGCGCGACACGGTGGCATGCTTCTGCACTTCGTGCATCTTCTGGGTGTACATGTTGGACGGCGGATTCTCCGTGCCGTCGACGACGCCGGTCTGCAGCGCCTGGTAGACTTCCGAGAACGCCATGACCTGCGGCACGGCGCCAAGCGCCTTCATCTGCGCCTCGATGACCTTCGACGACTGGATGCGCATCTTCAGGCCGAGGAAATCGTCGGGCACGCGCACGGGCGAGTTGGCGCTCATGATCTTGAAGCCATTGTCCCAGTAGGCCAGGCCGAGGATGCCCTTGTCCTCGAGCTTGGACAGCAGCATCTTGCCGACTTCGCCCTTGGTGACGCGGTTGAGCGCGTCGCGGTCGGGAAACAGGAACGGCAGGTCGAATGCCTCGAACTCCCGCGCGCCGAGCGGACCGAACTTGGCCAGCGACGGGGCGAGCATCTGCACGGCACCGAGCTGCAGCGCCTCCATCTCTTCCTTGTCCTTGTAGAGCTGCGAGTTCGGGTACACTTCGACGGCGACCTTGCCTTCGGTGTACTTTTCCGCCAGCTCCTTGAACTTGTCGGCACCCTTGCCCTTCGGCGTGCCGGGCGCCACGACGTGGCTGAACTTGATGACAATGTCGGCCGCCCACACGGGGGCGACGGACAGGGAGAGCGCCATGACGGCGCCGGCCAGGATCTTCAACACGGATTCGTCCTCCTCTTGCGTCCGGAAGCGATGACCATAGCGACCGGTGACGCCGGCTCAATTGCGGGAAACCGCATCTGCCGGAACCGCGCCAATGTGCTAGGACTGGCGCTCCGGCTGGGAGGACGGAATGCTGCAACGCCCCGATGACACGGAATCCGCGCCTGCGCGCCCGCCAGCCCGGTTCGTCGGCGCGCCGGGGCCGGTGCTGCTCGGGGTCGGGGCGCTTGTCGCGCTGCTGATCCTGGTGGCCGCCGCCTTCCTGTTTGCCAGCCGGAGTGCCGAGGACAGCCGCCGGGCCGAACTGATCGGCGATGCGCTCTGGGTCGAGCAGGCGCTGCGCTTCGCGGTGCAGAGCGCCGCGGGGGAACTCGACCGCATCGCCTTCGACATACGCCACGGACTGCCAGAGGCGAGCATCGGCGAGCGGATCGAGCAGTACCGGCGGCTCCATCCGGAACTGGCGCGCGTCACCTGGGCCGATCTCGATCTTGGCCGAACCATCTCGGCGCCGGCGGTCGATCCGCGCGATGCCGGCGTGATCGGCCGGCTCGAAGCCGTCTCCGCCGCGCTCAAGCTCGGCGACAAGCAGTACGGCCAGGCCTATGCCGACCCCGGTGGCGGGTGGCGCTTCGATCTGGCGGTGCCGGCCGGGAGCGACACCCGCAAGGCGATTCTGCTGGCCAGCTTCGTCGTGCCGTCGCTGCTCGATGCCAGCATTCCCTGGTGGGTGGCGCAGAAAAACCATGTGGCGGTGCGTGACGACGCCGGTGTCGCCATCGGGGCCAAGTCGCGCGTCGACGCCGGGCTCTCCAGAGATGGCTACACGATCCCGTTCGACCCCCCGGGGCACGGGCTCGTCATCACCGTGACGCGCTATGCCGCGCCGGCGCAGTGGACCGTCTACCTGCTGCCGGCCACCATCGCCGCCATGGGCTTCCTGGTCGGCGCCAGCCTGCTCCTGCTGCAGCGCAGCGTGCGGCGGCGGCAGCTCGCGGAAGTGCAGCTCAGGGCGGAAAGCGCGCTGCGGGCGTCGATGGAGGATGCGCTCACCGTGGGGATGCGCGCCCGCGACCGCGACGGGCGCATCATCTACGCCAACCAGGCGTTCTGCGACATGGTGGGCTGGCCGCGCGAGAAACTGATCGGTCTGGCGCCGCCGATGCCCTACTGGGATGCCGAGCGGATCGAGGAGACGCTCGACCTGCACGATTCGATCCTCGCCGGCCGCGGGCCGAGCGAGGGTTTCGAAATCCGTTTCCGCCGCTCGAACGGCGACCCCCTGGATGCGCTTGTGCACGAGGCGCCGTTGCGCGACGCCCATGGCCGGCATGTCGGCTGGATGGCCTCGATCCTTGACGTGACGGAGCGCAAGCGCATGAGCGAGCGCAGCAAGACCCAGTCGGAGGAACTGGCCCGCACGGCGCGCCTGGTCTCGATGGGCGAAATGGCTTCGACGCTGGCGCATGAAATCAACCAGCCGCTGACGGCGATCTCGACCTATTCGGCAGGCCTGGCCGAGCAGATCAAGTCCGGGAAGACCGACCCGGCCCGCACCGAAGCCGTGCTCGCCAAGGTCGCCGCGCAGGCGCGCCGCGCCGGCGAGATCGTGCGTCATCTGCGCGAATTCACGCGCCGGGCAAAACCCGGAACGGAACGGATCGACCTTCTCGGCGTGGCGCATCGCGTGGCCGGCTTCGTCGAGCCGGATCTGGCGCGCAATGGCGTCGAACTCGTCATCCATCCGGCGCCGGCGGCGGCGGAAGTGTCCGGCGACCCGGTGCTTTTCGAGCAGGTGATCCTCAACCTCGTGCGCAATGCCGCCGACGCCGTGACACCACTGCCCAAGGCGAGGCGGCGCATCGAAGTCAGCGCACTGGCGGCGGCCGGCACCGTCACCATGACGGTCCGCGACCATGGTCCGGGCGTGGCGGACGGCATGGACGACAAGCTGTTCACGCCGTTCATGTCATCCAAGCCGGACGGCATGGGCATGGGATTGAACATCTGCCGGTCGATCGTCGAACTGCATGGCGGGCGCATCTGGCACGAAACGGCGCGGCCGGGCTGCGCCTTCCGGTTCCTGGTCCCGGCGGCTGACCCATGAGCATCATCCACGTCATCGACGACGACGAGGCCGTGCGCGATGCCATCGCCTTCCTGCTTGCCGGGCGCGGTCTTGCCACGCGCCAGCACGCCGCGGCGGAGGATTTCCTCGCGCTCGCGGCGGCGGAACGCGACGGCGTGCTCGTCCTGGACATCCGCATGCCGGGCCTGTCGGGCATCGAACTGTTCCATGAGCTGCGCCGGACACCCCCCTTGCCACCGGTCATTTTTTTGACCGGCCATGGCGACGTGCCGCTGGCGGTGGAAGCCATCCGCGCCGGCGCCTTCGATTTCATGGAGAAACCATTCGACGAAACCGCCTTCATGACGACGGTCGAGAAAGCCCTGTCCTGGCATGCCGACACGCGTTTGCGGCAGGAACGCGAGAAGGACATCGCGCGCCGCCGCGCCAGCCTGTCGGACCGCGAGGCCGAGGTGATGGCGCTTATGCTGCAGGACCGTCCGAACAAGGTCATCGCGCACGAGCTCGGCATCGCCATGCGCACCGTCGAGGTGCACCGTGCGCGCGTCCTTGCCAAGATGGGCGCGCGCAGCCTCGTCTCGCTGGCGGCCATGCTGAAAGGCTGATCAGCCCGGACCGGCCGCGCCTTCCCGGATGAAGGTGCCGCGACGCAGGTCGTCGAACGCCTGGACGAGTTCCTCGCGCGTGTTCATGACGATCGGCCCGTGCCAGGCGACCGGCTCGCGGATCGGCTGGCCGGTCACCAGCAGGAAGCGGACGCCCTCGTCGCCGGCCTCCACCACGATCTCGTCGCCGGCGCCGAAATTGACCAGCGTGCGATTGCCGGACGGATCGCGGAAATGCACTTCCTCGCCATTGATTTCCTTTTCCACCAGCACGCCGCGCGGCGGCGAGGCATCGGCGAAACGCGCCGAACCGGCAAAGATATAGGCGAACGCATTGCGGCGGGTGTCCACCGCGAGGCGCCGCCGCTTCAGGGGCGGCACCGAGACATCGAGATAATGCGGTTCCGCCGCGATGCCGTCGACCGGGCCGCGCCGGCCCCAGAACTCGCCGCACACGACGCGGACGACGGTGCCGTCATCGTCGACGACCACCGGAATGTCGGACGAGCTGACGTCCTGGTAGCGCGGCCGGGTCATCTTCAGGCTTGCCGGCAAGTTCGCCCAGAGCTGGAAACCGTGCATGCTGCCCCTGGCGTCGCCCTGCGGCATTTCCTGGTGCATGATGCCGGACCCGGCGGTCATCCACTGGACGTCGCCGGCGCCGAGCACGCCGCGATTGCCGAGCGAATCGCCGTGTTCGACGGTGCCGGCCAGGACATAGGTGATCGTCTCGATCCCCCGGTGCGGATGCCACGGAAAGCCCTTGCTGTAGTCCTCCGGCCGATCGGAGCGAAAGTCGTCCATCATCAGGAAGGGATCGGTCATCGACGGATCGCCGAAGCCGAAGACACGGTTGAGGCGCACGCCGGCGCCTTCCAGGGTGGGGCGTGCGACGGACGAGGCGATCACGGGACGGATGGACATGGCGGTCTCCCTCGGTCAATTCTGCTTGCACCCTAGATAGGCGTCCGCGGCAAAAGGCGAAAGCGGCGGGCGCAGACAGTGTGTTCATGTCGCCTCGACAATGGCGATCGCGAAAGGACTTCTCCATGACCCGACTGAAACGTCGTCTCCGGCCCGCCCTTGGCGCAACGCTGGCGCTGTGGGCGCTTTCGGCCGGCGCGGCACAGGCGGCCGGCCAATGCACCGTCTACGAGCATCGCGGCTTTGCCGGCGCGTCGTCATCCATCGGCGACGGCGAGTCCCGGCCGATCCTCGGGCAACGCTGGAATGACCGCATTTCCGCCATCGCCTGCGAACGCGGTTGTTCGCTGACGGCCTGGGAACACGCCGGCTATGCCGGTAGCCGCAAGCGCTTCGACGGCGCGGTCGATTTCGTCGGCTCGCGGTGGAACGACCGCATCTCGTCGTTTCGGGTGCGTTGCGATTCCGCCGGCGCCGGGTCCGCCGGAGACGCCGGGCAGGCCTGCATCCTCTACGAGGACCGCGATCTCAAGGGACGCAGCACCACCATCAGCACCGGCATGTCGGCCGACACGCTCGGAGCGCTCAACAATCGCGTCTCGTCGGTGTCTTGCGGCAATGGCTGCATGCTCACCGTGTTCGATCGCGCCGGCTTCAAGGGCGAAAAGACGTCGCTTTCGGGCCGGCTCGACTTCGTCGGCCACGAATGGAACGACAGGATCTCGTCGGCGTCGGCGTTCTGTTTCCGTTGAGGCCGTTTACGCCAGGCCCGCCTGCTCGGCTTCGCGCGCCAGGTTCTGGCGCGGTCGCGGGCCGACCTGCTGGATGACGAGGCCGGCGGCCAGCGAGCCGAGCCGGCCGCACTCCGACAGCGGCCGACCGCGCGTATATCCATGGAGAAACCCGGCGGCATAGAGGTCGCCGGCGCCCGTGGTGTCGACCACATCCAGCACGAGATCGGCCTCGACGAGGACCGTCTCGTCGCCACGCACCACGATCGACCCCCGCTCGGACTGCGTGACGGCGGCGAGCCGGCAGTCGAGGCGGAGCTGGCCGAGCGCGGCCTCGAACGAGCCGGTCTGGTAGAGCGATTTCAATTCATGTTCGTTGGCGAACACGATGTCGGCGGTTCCCGACCGCATCAGTTCAAGAAACTCGTCGCGATACCGGTCGACGCAGAACGGATCGGACAGGGTGAAGGAGACTTCGCGCCCGGCGGCGTGGGCGAAGGCGGCGGTCTTGCGGATGGCTTCTTTGGCGCGCGGCGGGTCCCAGAGATAGCCTTCGAAATAGGTCACGGCGGCGCCGGCGGCCTTTTCCTCCTCGACATCTTCGGGCCCCAGTTCGACGCAGGCGCCGAGATAGGTGTTCATCGACCGCTCGCCGTCGGGCGTGACGAAGATCATCGAGCGCGCGGTCGGGGCGCCGTAGTCGAGCGCCGTGGTGTCGAAGGCGACGCCCTGGGCGCGGATGTCGTGGGTGTAGATGCGGCCGAGGTGGTCGGCTGCGACCTTGCCGAAGAATGCCGCGCGGCCGCCGAAGGAGGCCACGCCCGCCGCCGTATTCCCGGCGGAACCGCCCGAAGTCTCCACCGCCGGACCCATGCGTTCGTAGAGCTGTGCGGCGCGCACTGCGTCGATGAGGTTCATGGCTCCCTTGTGGATGCCGTTGGCAACCAGGAAATCGTCCTCGCATCGTGCAATGATGTCGACGATGGCGTTGCCGATGCAAAGGACATCATACCGGCTCATGACTTTCCCCCGACAGTCCCGCGAAATCCTCGCGGGCTTTATCCGCGCCGGCGCCCGATTGCAATTGCGCCCGGCCCGCCTATCTATCGCAACGCCCCCGGGAGAAAAGCGATGATCGTTGAAGCCGCCCGCGCCGCCGCCAGCCGCCTGTTCACGCCGGCCTTCCGCGGCGTGCTGATGAAATCGCTCGGCCTGACGCTGCTCGGACTTGTCGGCCTCTGGTTCGCAGCGCGATTCCTCTTCGACTGGCTGGCGCTGCCACTGCTCGATTCGCTTCTGCCCGGTCTGCCCGCCTGGGCAGGCTGGCTCGGCGTCGTGGCGGCGGTGCTGGCCGGCGTCGGTCTGGCATTGCTGCTGGCGCTGCTGATTGCCCCCGTGACGGCGCTGATCGCCAATCTCTTCCTCGACGACGCCGCCGAAATCATCGAGCGCGCGGACTATCCGGACGATCCTCCCGGCCGGCCGCTGGATTTCGCGACATCCCTCGTCTCGTCGCTGAAGTTCCTTGGCGTGGTGATTGCCGGCAATTTGCTGGCGCTGGCGTTGTTGATCGTGCCGGGCGTCAACATCGTCGGATTCTTCGTCATAAACGGCTATCTGATCGGGCGGGAGTTCTTCGAGTTCGCCGCCATGCGCCATCGCCCGCCGGCCGAGGCGCGCAGCCTGCGCCGGGCCAACGCGGTGACGGTGTTCCTCGCTGGCCTGGTGATCGCGGCGTTCATGGCGGTGCCGGTGCTCAACCTCGCCACGCCCCTGTTCGCGGCGGCCATGATGGTGCATCTGCACAAGATGCTGACCGGCGCCCGGCCCGGACGCGACGATGCGCGGGCGTCGATCCGCCGGGCGGCCTGAGAGCCGTCAGCCGGGCACGATGGGCGCGGCGATGGATGTGCTCTTTTCCTCGGCGCGGCACAGGTCGGCGATGATGCAGGCGCGGCAGTCCGGCTTGCGCGCCTTGCAGACATAGCGCCCGTGCAGGATCAGCCAATGATGGGCATGGCGCAGCCATTTCGCCGGTATGACACCGAGGAGCGCGCGCTCGACCGCCTCCGGCGTCTTTCCGGGCGCCAGGCGCAGGCGGTTGGCCAGGCGGAAGATGTGCGTGTCAACCGCCATGGTCGGCTGGCCGAACGCCATGTTGAGCACGACGTTGGCGGTCTTGCGGCCGACGCCGGGCAACCGGACCAGCGCCTCGAGGTCTCCGGGAACGACGCCATCGTGATCGCGGATGAGCGCGCGGGACAGTGCAAGCACATTGGCGGCCTTGGCGCGCCACAGGCCGATCGTGCGGATGTGAGCGGCGATGCCGTCCTCGCCAAGCGCGACCATCCTTTCCGGCGTATCGGCGACCGCGAACAGGGCGCGCGTGGCCTTGTTGACCCCGGCGTCGGTGGCCTGGGCCGACAGGACGACGGCCACGAGCAGCGTGAACGCGTTGACGTGCTCAAGCTCGCCTTTCGGTTCGGGTTGCCGCAGCGCGAAACGCCGAAATATCTCCTCCACCTCCGCCGGAGCGTATTGCGAGACCAGCGACGGGCCGGCGGCTTTCGCGCCGCGGGCGGGGGATGCATTTTTTGACTTTTCCTTGCTCATGCCCGCCTTATTATCGGACGCCATGATGCAGACAAACCCGAATCCCGACGCGCCATTGTTCGATGCCCTGCTGGTGCCGCACCGGTCGCTCGGGCGCACGGGGTTCACCATCCTGATGGCGACCATGGTCATGGCCTTCCTGTTCGTCAGCATCGTGTCGATCGCCCACGACCAGTGGCCGGTGGCCGGGTTCTTCGGCCTCGACGTGATCGGGCTCTACGTGGCGTTCCGCCTGTCCTACCGCTCGGCGCGCGCACGCGAGGAGGTGCGGCTTTCGCGAACCCGCCTGGACATCCGGCAAATCGCCCCGAGCGGACGGGCGCGCGAGCTGCGCTTCAATCCGTTTTTCGCCCGTTTCCGGGTTGACCGCGATCCCGTGATCGGCGTGACCGCGATGGCGGTTTCCGGACAGGGCCAGCATGTCGGCATCGGCTCATTTCTCAATCCGCCGGACCGGGAAAGCTTCTCGTCGGCCTTCGCGGTCGCGCTCGCCGAGGCGCGGCGCTAGCGCCTCAATCGCCGTAGGCGCCGGAAACGTTCTGGTCATAATCGACCAGCGATCCGGTCATGACGCCGGATTCCGGCGAGATCATGTAGGCGACAAGGCTTGCCAGTTGCCAGGGCTTGACGAGTTGGCCCATCGGCTGGGCGGCCTCGGCCTTGCGCAGCCAGTCGGCCCCGGCGCCATGAAACGACTTCTGGATCGCGTCCTCCCCGGGCGTGTCCATCCAGCCGGCATTGATGCCGTTGCAGCGGATCAGGTTGCGCCGGTAGGCATTGGCCACATTCTTCGTGAGCGTTGCCAGCCCGCCCTTCGAGGTCGAGTACGGGGTCAGGAAGGGCTGCCCGCATGCCGCGGACATGGACAGGATGTTGACGATCGATCCCGGTTTTCCCGTCGCCAGCAGGTGGCGCACCAGCGCCTGCATGGTCAGGAACGGCGCGCGCAGATTGACCGCCATGTGCTCCTCGAACAGTTCGAGCGACGTGTCGACCAGCGATCCGCGGGTGGTGATGGCGGCGGAGTTGACCAGCGCGTTGACCGAACCGAACGCATCGATGGCACGGCCGACGATGCGGCGCGCATCCGCCGCGTCGGCAAGATTGGCGGCGAAGAACATCGCGCGCGGACCGAGCGCGGCGATCTCG
>JBATNB010000286.1:0-1889 GCA_049290135.1 Rhizobiaceae bacterium | reverse complement strand
GCCTGGCGCTGTGGTTCGCCCTGCACGCGCTGTTTGCCGCCGTCGGCGAGGTGGCGTTCGGGCCGCTGGCGCTGCCGGTGCCGGCATGGGCGACATTCGATTGGCGGGCCGGGCTGATCGCCGTGCTGGCCGGCATCGCATTGCTGCGGCTGCACTGGAACCTGATGGCCGTGCTCGGCCTGGCGGCGATGGCAGGCGTGGCGCTGTCGGCTTTCTAGTCGAACAGGCTGGAGACCGATTCCTCGGATGCCGTGCGCACGATCGCCTCGCCGATCAGGTCGGCGATGGTCAGCACGCGGATCGACTTCGAGGCCTCGATGGCGGTGGTCGGCTGGATGGAATCGGTGATGACCAGTTCCTTCAGCTTCGAGGCGGCAATGCGCGCGACCGCGCCGCCCGAGAGCACGCCATGGGTGATGTAGGCGGCGACCGAGGTGGCGCCCTTGGCCAGCAGCGCATCGGCGGCGTTGCACAGCGTGCCGCCGGAATCGACGATGTCGTCGATCAGGATGCAGTCCTTGCCGTTCACGTCGCCGATGACGTTCATCACTTCCGATTCGCCGGGGCGCTCGCGCCGCTTGTCGACGATGGCGAGCGCGGCGTCGACGCGCTTGGCAAGCGCGCGGGCGCGCACCACGCCGCCGACATCGGGCGAGACCACCATCAGGTTCTTCAAATCGTAGCGGGAGCGCACGTCGCGGGCAAACACCGGCACGGCGTAGAGATTGTCGGTCGGAATGTCGAAGAAGCCCTGGATCTGCCCGGCATGGAGATCGAGCGTCAGCACGCGGTCGGCGCCGGCGCGGGTAATCAGGTTCGCCACCAGCTTGGCCGAGATCGGCGTGCGGCCGGCGGCGCGCCGGTCCTGCCGGGCATAGCCGAAATAGGGCACGACGGCGGTGATGCGGCGGGAGGAGGAACGACGGAACGCATCGATCATGATGAGCAGTTCCATCAGATGGTCGTTTGCCGGATAGGATGTCGACTGCAGGACGAACACGTCCTCGCCGCGCACATTCTCCTGGATCTCGACGAAGATCTCCTGGTCGGCGAAGCGGCGGACGCTGGCCATGCCGATCTGGATGTTGAGGTAGCGCGCCACCGCGTCGGCGAGCACGCGGTTGGAATTGCCCGCAAACAGTTTCATGGGAGTCACCCGGCGCTCGCTTCCGATGCGGGCCTTTTACCCGTGCGGACGCTCAATGCAAGCGCGGCCTTGCCGCAGCCGCCCGATCCTCCACAAACGATCAGCGCACGAGAAGATCGAGAGGATGGCGCGACAGCGGTTCCGGCGCGCCGCCGGTGGTCAGGTAGGTGTGGCCGAGGCACATGGCGGCGCCGGAGGACGAGTCCATGATGATCATGTGGGCAAACAGCGTCATGCCGGGCGCGATCGGCAGTGGATTGGCCTCGTAGAACATCTGCCGGTCCATCCAGGACGGGGTGAAGCGGGCACCCACGGAATAGCCGCAGGCGTTCAACCGGTGTTCCGACATGCCGCGGGCCGCCATCGCCTCGACATGGGCGGAAAAGACATCGCCGAAGGTGCGGCCGGGCACCATCGCCGCCTCGACGGCGATCATGGCGTCGCGCGAGGCTTCGAACAGCGCGATATGGCGCGCCGAGGGCCGGCCGACCAGCACAGTGCGCATCATGGCGGCGTGATAGTGGTGATAAACGCCAGCCCATTCCAGCGTGATCTGGTCGCTCTCCGAAAGGGTACGCCGGCCGGCCTTGTAGCGGCACAAGAGCGCGTCCTCGGCCGAGCCGATGATGAATTCGTTGGCCGGATAGTCGCCGCCGCCGGCAAACACCGCCCCCTGCATCGCGGCAAGGATGCCGGCCTCGCCGCCGCCGGCGCGGATCAGCGGCAGGGCCGCGTCGAGCGC
>JBATNB010000285.1:0-1662 GCA_049290135.1 Rhizobiaceae bacterium | reverse complement strand
GCGTCGGACAGGGCATGCAGCACCGACACGCCGAGCATGAACGGCGGCTCGCCCACCGCCTTGGAGCGGTGGATCGTCGGCACCGCGGCGGACGACCAGTCGACGAGCGCCACATTGAAGATGCGCGGCCGGTCGGAGGCGAGCGGGATCTTGTAGGTCGAAGGGGCGTGGGTGCGCAGCACCCCCTTGTCGTCCCACACCAGTTCCTCCGTCGTCAGCCACCCCATGCCCTGGATGAAGGCGCCCTCGACCTGGCCCCTGTCCAGCGCCGGATTGAGCGAGCGCCCGGCATCATGCAGGATGTCGACGCGATCCACCCTGTATTCGCCGGTCAGCGTATCGATGCTGACCTCGGCGCACGCGGCGCCATAGGCGAAATAGTAGAAGGGGTGGCCGCGGCCCTTGTCGCGGTCCCAGTGGATTTTCGGGGTCTTGTAGAACCCGGTCGCCGACAGTTGCACGCGCGCCATGTAGGCCTGGCGGACCAGATCGGCGAACGCCAGTTCGCGGTCGCCGACCCGCACCCGCCCCGGAAGGAACGCCACCTGATCCGGCGCGACGCCGTATTTCGCCGCCGCGAAATCGACGAGCCGCTTGCGGATCGTCGTCGCCGCCGCCAGCGCCGCCATGCCGTTGAGATCGGCGCCGGAGGATGCCGCGGTCGCCGAGGTGTTGGGCACCTTTGCCGTGGTCGTCGCCGTGATCCGGATCTGGTCGAGGTCGATCTGGAACGCCTCGGCCACCACCTGCGCCACCTTGGTGTTGAGACCCTGGCCCATCTCGGTGCCGCCATGGTTCAGTTGGACCGAACCGTCGGTGTAGACGTGAACCAGCGCGCCGGCCTGGTTGAAATGCGTCGCGGTGAACGAGATGCCGAACTTCACCGGCGTCAGCGCCAGCCCGCGCTTGATGACGTCCGACTTGCGGTTGAAGGCGGTGATGGCGCGGCGGCGGCGGCGATAGTCCGCGCTCTTCTCCAGTTCGCGGACGATCCGGGCGATGATGTTGTCGCCGACCTTCTGGTGATAGGGCGTGACGTTGCGCTTGCCGCGCCCGTAGAAATTGGCCTTGCGCACGTCGAGCGGATCCTTGCCGAGCGCGAAGGCGATCTCCTCCATCAGCCGTTCCGCCCCGACCAGGCCCTGCGGCCCGCCGAAACCGCGGAATGCCGTGGCGGAGGCCATGTTGGTGAAAAGCGGCGCGGACCGCGCCACGACAGCCGGATAGAAATAGGCGTTGTCGCAGTGGAACAGGGCGCGATCCGTCACCGGTCCCGACAGGTCGGCCGAGAAGCCGCATCGTGCGCTGTAGGTCAGGTCGACGCCGTGCACGCGGCCGTCCTCGTCGAATCCGACCGAATAGTCGACCTGGAAGTCATGGCGCTTGCCGGTGACGATCATGTCGTCGTCGCGGTCGGGCCGCAGCTTGACCGCGCGCCCGAGCCGCAGCGCGGCGACCGCGGCAATGGCGGCAAAGCCGTTGCCCTGCGTCTCCTTTCCGCCGAACCCGCCGCCCATGCGCCTCACCTCGACCGTGACGGCATGCGAGGCGACGCCGAGCACATGGGCGACCATGTGCTGGACTTCGCTGGGATGCTGGGTCGAGCAGTGCACCGTCACGTCGCCATCCTCGCCGGGGATGGCGAGCGCGATCTGGCTTTCC
>JBATNB010000284.1:0-20621 GCA_049290135.1 Rhizobiaceae bacterium | reverse complement strand
ATGTTGACGCCGGCAAACAGCGGCCAGAACCGCCGGCCGGCCCGCTCGATCAGCGCAAAGGCGCCAAGGATGCTGCGCCGGCTGACCGGCGGAAAGAACAGCGCCTCGGCGAAGCCGGTCGGCGTGAAGCCGGCCTCGCGCAGAAGCGCGATCATCTGGCCCCGGCTGTAGGGGCGGCCCGCGCCGAACGGCGTGCGCTCCGAACGCGACCAGAAGCCGCGCCGGTTGGGCACCACCGCCACGAGCCGGCCGCCGGGTGACAGCACCCGCCAGGCTTCCTTCAGCGTTTCGCGCGGGTTTTCCGCGAACTCCAGCGCGTGGACCATCAGCAGCCGGTCGATCGATGAATCGGCGAGCGGCAGGTCCTCCTCGAACACCAGCGCGGTGGCGCAGGGCCCCTCCGCCGGCCACTTCACCGCGCCCTGCCCCGCCGGCATGAACGCCAGCACGCGCTCCGCATCCGGACCGAACCGCTCCAGCCACGGCAGGCAATAGCCGAGCCCGACCAGGCGCTCATCCGCCATCGGCGTCCAGTTGAGCGAAAGCGCCGTCGCGATGGCGCGCTCCGCCAGCCGCCCGGTCAGCGTCGAATAGAAGGCCCGCAATTCCACGATGTCGGCATGCATGGCGCAAATCTAGGCGATTTCGCCAACCTTTCAAACCGCGCTGGTGACAGGGCGGACACGGGAAACTATGGAATGGAAAAAACGGGAGATGCGACTGTGTCCATGATCATCCATGCCTTCCCTTGCCGCGATGACAATTACGGCGTGCTGATCCACGAACCGGGTTCCGGACTGACCGCCCTCATCGACGCGCCCGAGGAGGACGCCATCCTCGCAGCGATCGGCGAGACCGGCTGGACGCCCTCGCTGATCCTGACCACGCACTGGCATGGCGACCATGTCGAGGCCAATCTGGCCCTCAAGCAGCGGTTCGACCTGACCATCGTCGGACCCGGCGCGGAAGCGGCGAAGATCCCCGGGATCGACCGCGGCGTTTCCGATGGCGACCTGGTCGAGTTCGGCAAGGAAACCGCGCATGTGATCGCGACGCCGGGGCACACCGCCGGCCACGTCGTCTATCATTTTCCCGCAAGCGGCGTCCTTTTCGCCGGCGACACGCTGTTCTCGCTCGGCTGCGGGCGCCTGTTCGAAGCCGGCGCCGAGGCCATGCAGCCGGCGCTGGCACGCCTGGCCGCGCTTCCGGGAAACACCCGCGTCTGGTGCGGACACGAATACACCGCCGCCAACGTGCGATTTGCGCTGACGATCGACCCGGACAATCCGGCGCTGCGGGCGCGTGCCATGGAAGTCGCGGCCCTGCGCGAAGCCGGCAAGCCCACCTTGCCGACGACCATCGCCGCCGAACTCGCCGCCAACCCTTTTCTGCGCTGGGGCGACCCGGCAATCCGGCGCGGCCTCGGCATGGAGCACGCCACGGATGCGGAAGTGTTCGGCGAAATCCGCCGCCGTAAGGACGTCTTTTGACCCGTCAGGCCAGGATGCCCAGCATCAGAGCCATCTGTCCGGCGACATAGAGCACCCAGACGGCCACGCGCATCGGTCGCGACGCCGGCGAGCCCCTGGCGACAAGGAACTTTTCGTTGCCCAGCAGCGCGTCCGACGCCATGAATGCGACCGCGCCGAGCGGCACCAGCGGATTGGCGATGCCGAGCGAGGCAAGGCCCATCGCGCCGATGGCAAGCCCGTAGAGCGTGACGGGAAGCCTGAGCGCCGCGCCGACGGCCGGCCGCAGCTTCAGGATCATCGCCACCGCCAGAACGACGATGGCGCCGGCAAGGACGAGCCTTGGCGCTGTCAGCGCTACCGCGAAGAACCCGTGCAGGACAAACAGGCCGACATAGGCCAGGTGCGCGGCCAGGAAGCTCGCCAGACCGGCCATGAACGGCCTTTCGCCGTCATGCGCGAGGAAGGCGTCGCCGGCCGCCGACAGCGCCAGCGCGACGATCAGCAGTGCCGGGCCGCCCTCCCGCCAGGCAATCAGCGCCAGGATCGAAACGGTCATCGTCTTGACGATGGTGCGCCGCGGCGACGCCGGCCGCTCCAGCATCGCCAGGTAGAGCACGGCCGCGGCGAGCGAAAACAGCAATCCGCCATTGGCTTCAGCGGTGATTCCGCCTGGAAAGGGCATCGTCCGGGATCCTTCAGTGCGACGGGCGGCAATCGGCCCCGCGCCTTGTCGCTGCTCCCGGCCTGGCGGTCAATCCACGCCGAACCGGGTCGCCGTGACGCTGACCGGTCCCCAACCCGTGCTCAGGCTGATGGCGACGGGCGCCCACAGGGCTTCGACCCCGACAGGCGCGAAGTCGATCGTGCCCGTGGAGGCCGCCACCGTGGCGACATCGCGCCGCTTCTTGCGGTATCCGGCAACCGGCTTGATCTTCGCCGCGCAGCGCACGGTCTCGCCGGAAAACCCGACCGTGCGAAACGTTCCCGTGCCCTTCGGCGACAGCACGAGATCGGCCCGTGTCTCGCCGTCGAAGAGCCTGATCGTCCGGCGGCAGAGATCGGACGGATTCGCCGCCGAGACGATCGCCCCGCTCAGCGGATCGGCGACGGCCAGCAGCATGCTGTCGGTGAGAGCGATATAGTCCGCGGCGTTTTTTGCCCGGGGCGGCGGGCTGACCGTGTATTGAACCGCCTTGCCACCCTCGAAGGCGATCCGCACCGCGCCATTCTTGCGCCCTGACGCGTAGGTCAGCACGAAGGATTGCGGCTCGGCGCCGTTCCGGCCGATCCGCCCGCGCACGCTGGCCCTGCCGTTCGTGTCGGCAACCATCGCCGCAAGCCCGGCGCTGCCGAACGTCGAATCGAGCGTGTAGCCCTTGCCGTCATAGACCGACCGGAAACTCGATCGCCCCAGCGTCACCCCCATGTAGGAGAGCGTGTAGTCGGCCCGGAAGGACCGTTCGGCGGCAACCGCCGCTCCGGGCAGAAGCAGGAGGACAATGGCGGCGAAGGCGGGAAATCTTCTGTGCATGGCTTCAGTATCGCGTCCGAATTTGGCATTGTGGCGGCGTCCATGCGCCAGCACCGATGAACCGGTCATGAACGCGTGCGTCGGATGCCTTGACGCCCTCGGCGATAGTCACTATGACGGCGCAACTTTTTCACAGGTTGCCAGACATCGCGCGCGGCCGGACTTCCCGCTGCGGTGCGACGATGTGGTAACAGGATCGAAGGAAGAAACCATGTCCCGCGTTTGCGAACTGACCGGCAAGGCCGTGATGACCGGCAACAACGTCAGCCACGCCAACAACAAGACCAAGCGCCGCTTTCTGCCCAACCTCGTCAACGTGACGCTGTTGTCGGATGCGCTCGGCCGTTCCTACCGGTTGCGCATTTCGGCGAACGCGCTGCGTTCGGTCGAGCATCGCGGCGGACTGGATGCGTTCCTGGCCAAGGCCGACGTGAGCGAACTGTCGCAGCGTGCGCGCCTGCTCAAGAAGCAGGTGGCCAAGAAGGCCGGCAGCGAAGTCGCCGCCTGACCGCGCCTCGCGGCGGCGTCGCCGCCGCGGCTGGTTCCATTACCCAGGATAAAAAAATGACACGCGCAGCGCTCTGGCCCCATGCGGCCGCGATGGCACTCGTCGTCGCGGCATCCAATGTTCTTGTCCAGTTTCCGGTCGCGGGCCAGGTCGGCGGCCTGTCGCTGGCCGATCTCCTGACCTGGGGCGCCTTCACCTATCCCTTCGCCTTCCTGGTCACCGACCTCGCCAACCGCCGGCACGGACCGGCGTTCGCCCGCCGCGTCGTCTTTGCCGGCTTTGTCGTCGCGATCCTGTGTTCATTGACCGTCCCGGCGCTGCTTCATGCCGCCGGACTGCCGGGATTCGAGTCGGCACCCGGCCGCCTGGCGCGCATCGCCGCCGCGTCGGGTTCGGCCTTCCTCGCCGGTCAACTGCTCGATGTGACGGTATTCAACCGGATGCGCCGGCAGGCCTGGTGGCGTGCTCCGGCGCTGTCCTCGGTTCTCGGCTCGCTCGTGGACACGGCGGTGTTCTTCACCATCGCCTTCGCAGGCGCGTTCGCGCTCGTCGGGCCGGGAGATGAATTCGCCAGCCAGGCCGCGCCGCTTCTGGGCGCCCTGCCCCTGGAAACGCCGCGATGGATCTCCTGGGCGCTCGGCGACCTCACGGTGAAATTGCTGATCGCCGCCGTCGCGTTGCTGCCCTACCGCCTGGCGATGGCCTATTTCGGCGCCGCGCGCGCGCCGGCCTGAACCGGCCGGTCAGTCCGCCACCAGCCGGAACTCAAGATAGAGCGTGCGCTGCAGCAGCGAATGATTGTCGTCCGAAACCAGCGACAGCATCGTCGAGCCATCCGGCGCCTGCCAGGCATCGAGCCCTTCCATGTTGTCGATTTGCGCGGTCAGGTCCGCCTCCAGCAGGATTTCGCCATCGATCCGGGCGCCCTTGGCGATCGTGTCGCCGGCGATGCGGCGCAGGCGCATCCGCACCCCCTCCGCCATCGAGAACGCCCGTTCCAGCAGGATGAGATCGCCATCCGGCAGGAATGCGCCGTCGGTAATGTCGAACTCGCCCGATCGGGCAACGCTGAAGACACCCTTTCGCGGCCCCTCCAGGACGGCGCCGAACACGTCGCCGTTCCGGTCGAGGCTCTTTTCCGACACGATCACCCGCGCGCCGGCAAGCGGTCCGTCAGCCGGCGATTGCGCCACGGTCTCGAACCCGCGATTGTCCCTCAACTCGTGGCCGGGCACCAGGAACGGGACCTCCCCGACCGGCCCTCCCATGGCCGCCTCGTCGAGCCGGTACTCCGAAACACGATGCTTGCGCTCGAAACTCGCCGTCGCCACGCCGTCGCGCACGCCGAGCCCCTCGGCGTCGGTCTGCCACTTTTCGCCGATCACCCTGCCGGCGCGATCGACCATTTCCTGCATGGAAAATGCCGAAATGCCGTTCGGCCGCCCGGCATCGTCGCGCTCGATCGTGCCGAAATACCAGAAGCCGGTATCGGCGACGCCCATGAACCGTCCGCCGGGCGAAAGAAACCGGATGGCCGAGAGCGCCCCCAGATCGTCGTCATCCGATCGCAAATCGAGGCCGCCATTGAACTCCAGCCTGCCAAATCGCGTTTCGGCCGACCCGAGGCGGAAATTCTCGATCCGGTAGGCCGTGACGGCAAGGTCCTTGGCCGCCGCCGGCAGCGCCAGAAGCAGCAGCGCCGCCGAAGCCGCGATCCGCAGCCGGCCGCTCATGATGCCCGCCGTTCGCCGCGCGCGCTTTCCTCGCCGAACAGCGCGGCGAGCTGCTCGGTCATCGCGCCTGCCAGTTCCTCCGCATCGACGATCGTCACCGCGCGGCGGTAGTAGCGCGTCACGTCGTGGCCGATGCCGATGGCGATGAGCTCCACCGGGGAGCGGTTCTCGATCAGGTCGATGACCGCGCGCAGATGCCGCTCCAGATAGTTGCCGGGGTTCACCGACAGCGTCGAATCGTCGACCGGCGCGCCGTCGGAAATCATCATCAGGATCTTGCGCTGCTCCGACCGCGCGGCGATGCGCCGGTGCGCCCACAACAACGCCTCACCGTCGATGTTTTCCTTCAGCAGGCCCTCGCGCATCATCAGCCCGAGATTGCGCCGCGCCCGGCGCCAGGGCGCATCGGCGGACTTGTAGATGATGTGGCGCAGATCGTTGAGGCGACCCGGATTGGCCGGCTTGCCGTCCTTCAGCCACTTCTCGCGCGCCTGCCCGCCCTTCCACGCCCTCGTGGTAAAGCCCAGGATCTCGACCGAGACGCCGCAGCGTTCCAGCGTGCGCGCCAGGATGTCGGCGCAGATCGCGGCGACGGTGATCGGGCGGCCGCGCATCGAACCGGAATTGTCGATGAGCAACGTGACGACCGTGTCGCGGAAGCGCGTGTCCTTCTCGCGCTTGAACGACAGCGGCTGCATCGGGTCGATGACGATGCGCACCAGTTTCGCCGTGTCGAGCGCGCCTTCCTCGAGATCGAATTCCCAGGAGCGGTTCTGCTGTGCCATCAGCCGGCGCAGCAACCGGTTGGCCAGCCGCCCGACAACACCCTGCAGGCTCGACAATTGCTTGTCGAGATAGGCGCGCAGCCGGTCGAGTTCCTCCTCCTCCGACAAGTCCTCCGCGCCAACCGTCTCGTCGAAGGTCGGGCTGTAGATCTTGTAGTCGAAGTCCGGCGGCAGTTGCGTGTAGGACGGCTCCGGGCGCTTGGCTTCGCCGGGCGTTTCGGAATCCGGATCGTCCTCGTCGCCGGCATCCTCGGTGGCCGCGTCCGACGCTTCGGCTTCGCCCTCGCTGGACTCCTCCGATCCCTCGTCGCTGTCCTCGGGCTTGGACTCCTCCCCGCCCGTGTCGTCGTCGCCGGACTGGTCTTCCTGGTCCTGGCCCTCCGGCGGCGGCTCGTCGGCGCTGTCGTCGTCGTTGTCCTGGTCCTCGTCGGAATATTCCTCCGCCATGTCCATCGACACCAGCATGTCGCGCACGAGACGGGCGAACCCGCCCTGGTCGTCGAGCTTTCCGGTCAGAAGCGAAAAATCCTTGCCGCAGCGCTCCTCGACGAACGGACGCCATGCCTCCACCAGGTTCCGCGCGCTCGCCGGCACCTTTCGCCCGGTGAGTTGCTCGCGCACCATCAGCGCGATCGCCTCCTCCGCCGGGGCGGTTTCGCGCGTTGTGGCCTCAGTCAGGTTGGACTTGACGTAGCGGTCCTCCAGCATCGCGGCGAGATTGTCGCCGACGCCGGTCATGGCATTGGCCCCGATCGCCTCGACGCGGGCCTGCTCGACCGCATCGAACACGGCGCGCGCCTGCCGGCCTTCAGGCGCAAGGCGCGCATGCACCTGCGGATTGTGCTTGGCCTGGCGCAGCGCCATGGAATCGCCGAGCCCGCGGCTCACGCGCAGTTCGGCAAGCGTCGGCTTCTTCGACGGTTCCGGCAACCGCGCACGCCCCGCGGCCAGCCCCGGCTTGTCCTTGGAGAAACTGACCTCGAGCGCCTTGTCGGCCGCGATCGCCCGCATGCAGACGGTGATCGCCCGCTTGAAGGCGTCGGTTTCGCTGCCACCCTTCCCCTTGCCGCGGATGTTGTCGCCGGCGGAACTCATCGCCGCCGTTTCAGCTCAGCGCGACGTTGAGCGCGGATTCCTTCAGTTCCTCCCCGAAGGCGCGCTGGTAGAACTCGGCCACGAGCGTGCGCTCCAGTTCATCGCATTTGTTGAGGAAGGTCAGGCGGAAGGCCATGCCGATATTGCCGAAGATCTCGGAATTCTCCGCCCAGGTGATGACCGTGCGCGGGCTCATCACCGTCGACAGGTCGCCATTCATGAACGCCTGCCGCGTCATGTCGGCCACGCGCACCATCTTGGAAATGATGTCGCGGCCCTTCTCGTTCTGGAACCCCTTGTTCTTGGCCAGGACGATCGCGGCTTCCTTGTCGTGCGGCAGGTAGTTGAGCGTCGTCACGATCGACCAGCGGTCCATCTGCGCCTGATTGATCTGCTGCGTGCCGTGGTAGAGCCCGGTCGTGTCGCCGAGCCCGATCGTGTTGGCGGTCGCAAACAGCCGGAACGCCGGATGCGGGCGCACCACCCTGCTCTGGTCGAGCAGCGTCAGGCGGCCGGAGGATTCCAGCACGCGCTGGATGACGAACATCACGTCCGGACGGCCGGCGTCATATTCGTCGAACACCAGCGCCACATTGTGCTGATAGGCCCAGGGCAGGATGCCGTCGCGGAATTCCGTGACCTGCTTGCCCTCCTTCAGCACGATCGCATCCTTGCCGACGAGGTCGATGCGGCTGACATGGCTGTCCAGGTTGACGCGGACGCACGGCCAGTTGAGCCGCGCGGCGACCTGCTCGATATGGGTGGACTTGCCGGTGCCGTGATAGCCCGACACCATGACGCGCCTGTTGAAGGCAAAGCCGGCCAGGATGGCGAGCGTCGTGGCCTCGTCGAACAGATAGTCCGGGTCGAGGTCCGGCACATGCTCGCCGGCCGCCGAATAGGCCGGAACCTTCATGGTCGACTTGAAACCGAACAGCTTTTCCACCGAAATCACCGTGTCCGGCAGGTTGGCGATTTCGCGATCGATCTTGTTCATCGGCTCTCCGCGTACGGAATGTTCTGACGTCCGTACGGTGCAGGAACGGGCGTAGGGTGAAGACGCGACGGCTCTAGCAGAAACCCGCCTGCTTGAGCAATCGGTACGCTTGCAACACGTCGCGGAACCGGTCCTCCGATCCGCGTTCGCCGCCGTTGGCGTCGGGGTGATGCCGTTTCACCAGCATCTTGTAGCGCGCCTTGATGGCGGCCGAATCGGCGCTTTCGTCGAGCCCGAGCGTCTCGAACGCCTTGGCTTCCAGCGGCCGCGCCCGCCGGGTGCGCGGCGTCGGGTTGAGCGCGTCGCGGTCGCCGCCGAACAGGTTGAACGGATCGCGGATCCGGCGCCCGGAGCGGAAATTGCGGCTGCGGGCGAAGTCGGCGCGCGAATCCCCGTCCACGCCCATGCGCCATGTCGGGCGGTGGCCGGTCAGCGCCTCCTTCTGGTAGCGCGCCACCTCGTTGTCGGAGAGCCCGGAGAAATAATTGTAGCCCTTGTTGTAGAGCCGCACGTGATCGAGGCAGAAGCGGAAATATTCCCCTTCCTTGTGCCGTCCCACCGGCGCGCGGTGCGTGCCGGGCAGACGGCAGCCATCCCACTGGCATCCCGGAAACGCCGAACGCGCCTCTGCCGCGTCGTCGCGGCTGACGCGGATGCGTTCGAACATGTCGGAGAATGGCTTCATGGGACCGATTATGGGAGCATTGCGCCGGGACACAAGGATTGACTTTGCCGACCCATGGCGCAAAAGCCGGAATCAGCCCGCGGACGCACCGCCCGGCCGATATGGGAGTTTGCCCGAGCAATGTCCATCATGCCCGCGATCGAAGCCCGGCTGCGCGCGGCCCTGTCGCCGCATCGTCTCGAGATCATCAACGAAAGCGACCGCCACGCCGGCCACCATCATGTGGTCGACGGCCACGCCGCCGAGTTCGACGGCGAGGGCGAAACGCATCTGCGCATCCGCATCGTCGCCGATCGCTTCGCCGGCATGAGCCGGGTCGACCGGCACCGCACCATCAACGCGCTGGTGAAGGAGGAACTCGACGCCGGGCTTCATGCGCTCGCCATCGAGGCGGCCGCGCCCGGCGAGGCGGTGCGCTGGTAGGCCTCAGCCCGCAAACGACGGATCGCGCCAGACTTCCCGCCCCTCGAACAGCGTCAGAAGCACGCCTGTCGCGCCGATGTCATGGGCATCGCAGGCCAGGATGTCGCGATCGAGCACGATGAGGTCGGCCGATTTTCCCGGCGCCAGCGAGCCGGTCTCGTCGGCCCGCCAGCAAGCCGCGGCCGCGTTGATCGTGTAGCCGGCAAGGCATTCCTCGCGCGTCAGCCTTTGTTCGGGAAAGAACGGTGCGACATCGCCATGGGTCCGGCGCGGCGGCTGGCGCGTCAGCGCGGTTTCGATGATCTCGAACGGATTGAGGGTCGAGACTGGCCAGTCGCTCGACAGGCAGAACGACGCGCCGGCATCGATCAGCGAGCGGAAGGCGTAGACGTTTCCTGCCCGCTCCGCTCCGACCATCGCCATTGTCGTGTCGGGAATGTCGGGCTCCGTGCGCGCCCACAGCGGCTGCATGTTGGCCATTGTCCCGAGCGCGCCGAAGCGGCCGAAATCCGCCGGATCGGTCACCTGCACATGGGCGATCTGGTGCAGTGACGGCCACGTCCCGTTGGCCGCGCGCGCTGCCTCCATGCCGTCAAGCGCCGCGCGCACCGCGGCATCGCCGATGGCATGAACGTGGATCTGGAACCGCTCGGCATCGAAGGCGGAAAACAGCGCGTTGACGGCATTGCCGCCGAACATCAGCGGCGCATTGCCGCCCGCCGCGTCGGCATAGGGCGCCAGCATCGCAGCCGTCCGGTTCTCCAGCACGCCGTCGAAGAAGAACTTCGCCGAATGCACCTTGAAATGGGGATGGCGGGCCTCGCGCCGCAGGGCGACGATGCGCGCCAGCGCCGTCCGGGCGTCCTCGTCGGGGGAGACGACGGCGGTGGAGGCAATCCTGAGCGTCAGGCGCCCGGCGTCCGCCAGCCGTTGGTAGACCCGGACGTGGCGTTCCCGGACCAGCGCATCCAGCACGCCGGTAATGCCGTTCCGGTTGCAGTGCGCCTGCGCGGCCAGCACACCCGCGGCATAATCCTCCTCCGTCGGCTCGGGCAACCGGTCGCGGGCAAAATAGATGGCATCCTCGTTGAGCATGCCGGTCGGCACGCCGGAGGCATCGCGCACGAAATGGCCGTTGTCCGGGTCGGGCGCCCCGGCCACGATGCCGGCCATCTCGCACCCTTTCGTGTTCAGGCAGGCATTGTGATAGCCCGAATCATAGACCAGGCAGGGCCGGTCGGAGACGACCGCGTCGAGGACGTGGCGGGTGAGGTTCTCGTCGGTGAACACGCCGGGCTGCCAGCCGCAGCCGACGATGAACGGCCCGTCGAAAGCGGCCGCGTGGCGGGCAAGCACGGCCTGGAGCGCCTCGATGGAACGCACGTCCCAGAGCGCCGCGTTCTGCGCCAGATCGAGCCCGCCATCCTGCAGGTGGATATGGGCGTCCTGGAACCCGGGAAGTGCCATGCGTCCGCCAAGATCGATCCGCCGCGCGTGCGGCCCAGCGAGCGGCAACATGGCGTCGTCGGCTCCCGTCGCCATGATGCGCCCGCCGGCGATCGCGACCGCGCGCACGCGCGGCCTGAGCGGATCCATGCTGACGACATCGCCATTGAAGAGAACCAGATCGGCAACGGCGTTCATGCCGGGATCTCGCGCATCGCCTCGATCCGCGGCCAGTCGTCCGCGGCGATGACGGTCGCCGGTTCCGCAACGTCCCGGGTCCAGCCGAAGATGCACAGGAACGGCACGGCGCCGACCTTGGTCGCATGCGGCCGGTACGGCTCGTTCCACACCGGCGTGTGGGCGGGCAGCCACGCCAGCGGCTCGCCGGGCCCGAACCGCCAGCCATGCGGCCCTGTCAGCGGCGCGTAGAGTTCCGGCGCCTTGTGGCAATGGTCGCGATAGAAGACGTGCGGCGCAATCAGGAACAGCCCGAGATCATAGTCCTCGCCCGGCACCGCCGCGCTCTCGCCGATGATGGAGGCATAGGCGTGCCCGTCGCGGAAGGCCGCGCCGATTCGCTCGGGGTCGTATTCGTCATAGGTGTGCCAGACGAGGCAGGGCGCGGCGGCGCGGATCGCTTCGGCCAGGGCTGCCCGGCCGCCGGCTTCCAGGTGGCGCAGCGCCGGCTCCAGATGTTCGCCGACCATGACCGGGCGCTCGGCATGGCGTGGCCGGATGAACCCGTCTCGATTGCGGGCAAGGCCGTCGCGCACCGCCTGGACGCCGTCCCCGTCGAACGCCGACAGATAGTCGTCGACGGCATCGACCAGGCAGGCGATGGCCGCCGCCCCTGCCTCGCCGCCGGTCAGCTCGATCGCATGTCCCTGGCGTGCCAGCGCATCGCGCGGGTCCTCGTGATCGAGCTTGGCGGCGATGCGGTAGATTTCCAGCGCCCGCCGGGACAGCATGCCGCGCTGGAAGAAGTGCATGGCGGCGGCGTAGCGCACCCGCCCGGATCCAGGTTCGCCGGGCGCCGTGTCGAGGAAGGCGCGCTGGCGCCGGTCTTCTGCGTGTTCGATGCGGATCATGCGTTTGACTTGATGGCCATCTGGATGTCCCGGTCGCGCTTCCGGTCGGCGCGCGCCATGATGATGCCGGCGATGGCGACGCCGGTGGCAACGGTCACGACGATGATGGTCGCCAGCGCGTTGATGTCGGGTGTCACGCCGAGCTTGACCTTGCTCCACACCAGGATCGGAAGGGTCGTGGCTCCCGGACCGGTGGTGAAATTGGTGATCACGACATCGTC
The DNA here is from genome assembly GCA_049290135.1 of Rhizobiaceae bacterium. Classification (GTDB taxonomy): domain Bacteria; phylum Pseudomonadota; class Alphaproteobacteria; order Rhizobiales; family Rhizobiaceae; genus JADJTR01. The sequence continues at coordinate 8,637 of JBATNB010000284.1, read as the reverse complement.
GAGCGATATCGTGAAGGCGAGCAGCCAGCCTGCGAGAATCGCCGGCGAGATGATCGGGATGGTGATGTCCGTCATCACCTGCCACGGCCGCGACCCGAGATCGGCCGCCGCCTCCTCGATGGCGATGTCGGCTGATGACAGGCGCGACTGCACGATCGTCGTCACATAGGTCATGGAAAAGGTAATGTGGGCGATGGTGACGGTGGTGAAGCCGCGCTTGCCCGGCCAGCCGATCCACTCGGCCATCAGGATGAACAGCATCAGCGACGAGATGCCGGTGATGACTTCCGGCATGATCAGCGGCGCGGTGACCAGCCCGGAAAACAGCGTGCGGCCGCGAAAGCGCCGGAAGCGCGCCAGGGCGATTCCGGCCATCGTGCCGAGGATGGTCGCCATGGTGGCGCTGACCACCGCGATCTGGATCGACAGGATCGCCGCGTCGATCACCTGGTCGTTCTTGAACAGGCGCCCGTACCACTGGAAGGAAAAGCCGCCCCAGACCGTCGCCAGCCGCGACCTGTTGAACGAGAACACGATCATCGACAGGATCGGCACGTAGAAGAAGGCGAATCCGAACGCCAGGCAGGAAATCAGGAACACCGGCCGCCGGTTCATGGCTCGTCCTCGCGCCGCGCCCGGGCCCGCGCCTCGAAGTGGCTGTAGGCCATCATCGGCATCACCAGGAACATCAGCAGCGCCACCGCCACCGCCGACGCCATCGGCCAGTCGCGCGCCGAGGAGAACTCGTCCGAAATCACCCGCCCGATCATCGGATCGGCGGCCGAGCCGACAAGGCTCGGAATGATGAGTTCGCCCGAGGCCGGAATGAACACCAGCAGCCCGCCGGCGATGATGCCGGGCACCGAAAGCGGCAACGTCACGTCGACGAACACGCGCCACGGGCGCGATCCCAGATCCATCGCCGCCTCGTTGAGCGTCGTGTCGAGCTTCTCGAGGTTGGCGTAGAGCGGCAGGATCATGAACGGCAGGTAGGAATAGACCATGACGAGCACGACCGCGAAATTGGTGTTCATCATCGGGATCGAGCGCAGCGCCATGTCGGCCGGCACCACCATGTTGACCAGTGAGGTGAGCCCGCGGTTGAACCAGGAATTCGTCCCCATCAGGCCGATCCAGGCATAGACCCGCAGCAGGAACGAGGTCCAGAACGGCAGGATCACCAGCATCAGGAGAATGTTGCGCCAGCTTCTCGACACCCGCGTCAGGCCCAGCGCCATCGGATAGCCGATGAGCAGGCACAGCATGGTCGCCGTCGCGGCGTTCGTCACCGAGATGAAGTAGGAACGGATATAGATCGTGTCGGATTCCAGCCGGGCGAAATTGCGCAGGTCGATCCAGGGAAATCCGTCCTTGAAAGCGAACGGAGGCGCGGTCGGCGCGGTCACCGCGAAGCTCATCGCCACGACAATGATGAACGGCAGCAGGAAGAACAGCACCAGCCAGACATAGGGCGTGGCGATGATGCCGGAACGCCAGCCGGAACGGTCGAACCAGCGCGCCAGCGAGGATTGCGACCGGTTCACCGACCTACTCCGTCAACAGGATCGCGGCGGAGGGATCGAACGACAGCCAGACCTTGTCCTCCCATTGCGCCACGCGCTCGTTTTCCCCGGCCCGGCGCATGTTGACGCTGTTGACCGACAGGACCGTGCCATTGGCCAGCTTCACCCGGTAGAGCGAGTCCTTGCCGAAATAGCCGAGGTCATGGACGACGCCGGTCATCGCATTGGCCGCCCGTTCGGGCTTGCTGCGCGTGATCGCGATCTTTTCCGGTCTGACCGCGAAGCAGATGCGGTCGCCCGGCGACAGCCGCCGGTCCGCCCGGGCGCGGAAACGTCCGCCGAACGCGGGCACGTCGACGACCGTGCCTTCCCCGTCGGCCTGCTCAACCGTGCCGTCCGCCATGTTGATGGAGCCGATGAACCCGGCCACGAACCGGCTCTTCGGAAACTCGTAGATCTCCGTCGCCGAGCCGACCTGCTTCACCAGTCCCTGGTCCATGACGGCGATGCGGGTGGCGAGCGTCATGGCCTCCTCCTGGTCGTGGGTCACGACGACGAAGGTGATGCCGGTCTTGTACTGGATGTTGGCCAGCTCGAACTGCGTGTGCTCGCGCAGTTTCTTGTCGAGCGCGCCGAGCGGCTCGTCGAGCAGCAGCACCTTGGGCTGGAGGGCGAGCGCGCGGGCCAGCGCCACGCGCTGGCGCTGGCCGCCGGAAATCTGGTGCGGCTTGCGCGCGGCAAGCGGGGTCAATTGCACCAGGTCGAGCATGGCGCGGACGCGGTCGCGGCGTTCCGCATCCGACATCGCCTCGTGCTTCAGCCCGTATCCGACGTTCTTCTCCACGCTCATGTGCGGGAAAAGCGCATAGGACTGGAACATCATGTTGACCGGCCGCTGGTAGGGCGGCACCCCGGCCATGTCCTGGTCATCGATGAGAATGCGCCCGGCGCTCGGCGTCTCGAACCCGGCGAGCATGCGCAGCAACGTGGTCTTGCCGCATCCCGAGCCGCCGAGAAGGGCGAAAAGCTCGCCCTGCTCGATGTTGAGAGACACATTGTCAACGGCGGTGAAATCACCGAACCGCTTGGTGACATTCTCGATGCGGATATAGGGCCTGCCCTTGCCCCATGCCGGCAGGCCGGGCTTGTCCGCCTCCGCAGCCATTTCCCCTCCCTCCGCCGCGGCGCCGGATCAGCTTCCCGTCTTGATCGCCTGCCAGGCGCGCGTGTAGGCGCGTTCCTGTTCTTCCGAGAAGGGTTTCGGCGCCCACATGCGCGCAATCGTCTCGGCGTCCGGGTAGACGGCCGGGTCGTTGAGCGCCTCGGGATCGATGAATGCCTTCGAGGCGGCATTGCCGTTGGCGTAGTAGGTGAAGTTCGTGCAGCCGGCGGCGACTTCGGGCTGCAGCATGAACTCCAGGAACTTGTGGGCGTTTTCGGGATGCGGCGCATCGGTCGGGACGCACATGCAGTCCACCCAGGCCGGCGCGCCGGTCTTCGGCACGAAATAGCCGAGATTCATCTCGATGCCGGCTTCCTCCGCCCGCGCGCGCGCCGTCGCATAGTCGCCCGACCAGTTGTTGACCGCGCACAGTTCCCCGTTGGGAATGGCATTGAGGTAGTTGGTGTTGTCGAAGGTGCGGATGTGCTGGCGGATCGGCTTGAACGCCTCGACCACCTTGTCGTAGTCGGCGATGTTCGTGGTGTCGCCGTCGAGCCCGAGATAGCGCAGCACCATCAGCATGGCATCCGTCGGGCTGTCGAGGATGGAGATGCCGCAATCGGCGAGCCTGGCCGCGTTCTCGGGCTTGAAGATGAGATCGAGCGAGGTCATGTCGGCGTCCGGGACGCGTTCCTTGACCATGTCGATGTTGTAGGTCATGCCGACGGACCCCCACATGTAGGGCATGCCGTACTCGTTGCCCGGATCCCATCCGGACAGGATGCGCAGCACCTCGGCGTCGAGATTGCCCCAGCTCGGCAGCAGCGCCTTGTCGAGTTTCCGGTAGATGCTGGCGCGGATCATGCGCGGCATGTCGACGCCGGCATGGGCCACCACATCATACCCCGACGATCCCGCCAGCATCTTGGCCTGCATCTCTTCCGCCGACGAATAGGTGTCGTAGACCGCCTCGATGCCCGTGGCCTTGGTGAAGTCCTCCAGCGTCGTCTCGCCGATATAGTCGGCCCAGTTGTATACGTTGACGACCGCATCCTCGGCGCGCGCCCGGCGCACATAGGGCATGGCCAGCGTCGACCCCATCAGGGTCAGCATCGTGCGACGGGAAAATCGGCTCATCATTACACTCCTCTCCGGACCGGCACTTATTGTTAGCGCGAAAATCGCGTTTGGCGAGCCTCAAAAGCGCTGGGGACCGGGGCGCCCGGACAGAAGTCCGTTGAGATGCGCCATGTCGGCCTCGGCCGGCGGCTCCGGCAGTTCCACGACCGGAAGCAGCGCCCGCAGCCGGTCATGGTGGCGGCGGACGCCATATTCGAGGTCCGACAGGTGAAAGCCGGTAAAGGCGGCCGACTTCATCGCATCGTTCGAGGCGATCGACAGGGCGATGTCTTCCTCGTAGGTCTCGCGATCGATCCGCCTGGCCAGATACCGCGCGATCCGCGTGCGGCGATCCTCGTTCGGGCGCCGGTAGGTCCGGCCGCGGATGAAGGTGCGGTCGGTATCGACGGGGAATTCCTGGTAGAACTGCACGGTCTCCGGCGCGGCCGCGATCACGCCGTTGGGAAACGTGCCGTAATAGGCCCATTGCCGCCGTTTTTCCGCCGGCAACCACGCCGCTTCCGGCGCCAGGCCGACATAGGCCCGCACGCTCGGACGACGCCCGGCATGGGCATTGTAGCGACCGATCGACCGTGACAGCCCATCAGCGAGCACCTGGTCCTCGTAGCCGGCGCCGTAAAGGTCCTGCAACGCCGGATGCGCCATCGCCACATGGTAGCCTTCATTGTCGACGTCGCGCACCGACTTCCAGTTGACCGGCAATTCCTGCCCGGTGAATTCCCCCGCCGGCACCAGGCCTGCGAAGTCATAGGCCTTGGCGTCCTCGTCGAATGGCGCCAGCCATCGGGCGACCGCGGGCTGCGGGCCCGGATTCAGGCGGACGAAGATGAACCCGTTCCAGATCTCGCTCTCGATCGGCGCCAGCGCGAAATCGGCCCTGTCGAGCGTGCCGTAGCTTTTCGGCCGCGCCGCGCCGCGAAGCGTGCCGTCGAAATTGTACACCCAGCCATGGAACGGGCAGACCAGCGCGTTGCTGCAATGGCCGTGCGCGCCCGTGACCAGTCGCGCGCCGCGATGCCGGCACAGATTGTGCATGGCACGCACGATGCCGTCCTGGCCGCGAATGACGAGGACGCGCTCGTTGCCGATGTCGAAGGCGATGTGGTCGCCGGCCCGCGGAATGTCGGCGACATGACCGGCGATCTGCCAGTGGGTGAGGAAGACCTCCGACATTTCGAGCGCCAGCAGCGCGCGCGAATGATAGGTCCAGGCCGGAAGCCCGGAACGATCCCAATCGGCCGGAACGGCTTCGGGCTCTGAACGCTCATGCCGTGTCATGCGATGCTCCTCCGCTGCCGTGCGCGATCGGCGCCCGTTCGAGCACCCAGCGATGGAAACGGCGGATGTCGAACTCCTGCGGCATCAGCGTGCCGCCCTGAAAACCCTCATTGCCGAGACCGCGCTGGTTCATCTCGCAGGCCGCCCCGTCCTGCTCGAGCACCATCGTGGCAAAGCCGGTGACATCGTGCAGATCGAAGCCGGGCCGGGCGATTGTCTCCCCGGGAAACAGCCAGATGGCGGTGAGCCGCGTCTTCTCCGGGCCGATCGGCGTCAGCGTGACCGCGCGCGCATAATCGACATGCGCCACCACGAACATCGACGGATAGAGCGTGACAAACGTGTGCCCGGCCGCCCGCTCCGCGTCTGTCAGGCCGGGGAATTCCACGCCGCAGGGGCGGCCGGACAGGGTCCAGGTGCGCGCGCCCGGCTTCAGGTTGCTGGCCGGGGATGGCGTGTCGGGCGTCCAGCCGGGTTCCTCCGACGGTGACATCACGCCGCGCGCATAGACCGGCACCATGTCGCACAATTCCGGATGGATGCCCGGGCAGTGCAGACACTCATTGTAGTTCTCCCAGAAGACCTTCCAGTTGCAGGCAAGCTCCGTCTCGAAGACATGGCCGGTGACCAGGTCGGCCATCGGCCAGTTGTCGAGCGCGCTCACTCCAAGGTCCGGGGCTTGTTCGAAGGGCGGCGGCTCGCCGGCCAGCGACACGAACACGAAGCCGTTCCAAACCCGGGCATGGACCGCAATCAGCCCGTGGTCTTCCTTGCGGAAGTCCGCCGTCGGTGTCGCCCACGGGATGCGCGCCAGCCTGCCGTCCAGGCCGTAGGCCCACTGATGGTAGGGACAGGAAATGAGCCGCGACCCGAGCTTGCGGCTGTCGGTCTCGCACAATTCCGCGCCCCGGTGCCGGCAACTGTTGAGGAACGCGCGCACAACGCCTTCACCATCCCGGACGAGGATAATGTTCTGCCCGGCGACATGGACGCGGCGCACCGACATCGGCGCGATGTCGTCGAGCCGGGCCACGTGGATCCATTCGCGCCGGAAGATCGCCCGCATCTCCAGGTCGAACCGCGCCGGATCCCGGTAGGCGGACGCCGGAAGCGTCGGCGGGCAATGGTCAAGGAGCGGCGATTGCAGATGCGGTGTCGCGGGCGCGTTCATCGTCTTTCCCCGTCAGTTCTCGCCGGGCGGATTGGCGCGTCGTCGCGGCGGATCGAAGAACGGGCGCGGCGCGATGCGCGCCCGCACCATGAGCTTGTGATACTGCAACTCGCGCAGCGCATAGATCTCGACCCAGAGATTGTCGGCGCGCGACAGGAACGCGCGGTCGAGCGAGGCGAGCGCGATGTTGCGCTTGGCCGATGGCGACCAGGCGGCGGCCGTGACGATGCCCGCCTCGGTACGCCGGTCGTGATAGACGATGGCGTGGTCGGCCGGAACGTTGCCGTCGATATCCAGCCCGACCAGTGCGAAACGCGAGGTGCCGCCGTCGCGTTCCGCCTTGAGCGCCCGCCGTCCGTTGAAATGCCCCTTGTTGAAATCGACCATCCAGTCGAGCCCGACTTCGAACGGCGAACGGCCGCGGTCGGGGCGGACCGCCTGGTCGGCGGGCACGAAATCCATGTTGGCGATGATGAAGCCGGCTTCGATGCGCGCCAGATCGAGTGCATTGCTGCCGACCGGGCGAAGACCGAGCGGCGCGCCGGCATCCATCAGCCGGTCCCAGAGCGCCAGCGCCCGCGCCGGCTCCACCCACAATTCGTAGCCGAGATCGCCGGTGAAGCCGGTGCGGGAGATCGTCAGCGCCGCGCCGTCGAAATCGAACCGCCTGTGCCGGAACGGCTTGAGGCTGGCCGCATCGGCGAATCCCGCCCGGCGCAGCACCGCGTACGCGCACGGCCCCTGCAGCGACAACGCGGCAAGCTCCCCCGTGGTATCGGTGATGGCGACATTGAAACCGTAGGCACTGTCGATGAGCCAGGGCAGGTGCCGCTCCTGGCAGCACAGCATGAACCCGCTGTCCTCGAGGCGGAACAGCGTGCCGTCGTCCAGCATGCGCCCGTGGTCGTCGACCCAGGCGGTATAGTGCACCGCGCCGGTGGCCAGTTTGCGCACGTCGCGCAGCGTCAGGCGGTTCAGGTAGGCCTCCGCGTCAACGCCCGCGATGCGGTATTTCACCATTGGCGACAGGTCGTAGAGGCTGGCCTGGCCGCGAATGGCCGAATATTCCATCGTCTCGTCATCATAGGCGAGCGCCGCGACGTGACCGCCCCACCTGCCCCACGCATTGAGCCGGTTGGCCGACGATGTGCGCGGATGGAAGGGCGTTTCCAGCATCGGCTGGCGGAAATGCAGGCGCGGATCGTTCATCGCCCGTCCTCCAGGGCCACGCCGGCGGCATTCCATCCCGCCGTGCCCGAAACGCCACCGCCGGGATGCGATCCCGCCCCGGCCAGATAGAAGCCGGGGACCGGCGTGCGGTACTGCGAAAGGCCAACCGCCGGCCGAAGGAACAGCATGCGCTCCACTGCCAATTCGCCATGGTGCCAGTCGCCGCCGATGAGGCCGTAGCGATCCTCCAGATCGCGCGGCGTCAGCAATTGCGCGCCGACGACGAGCTTGCCGATGCCGGGCGCATGATCCTCCAGCACCGCCATCACTCGGTCGAAGAACAGTGCGCGCGCCTTGTTCCATCCGCCCAGCGGCTCGACCGGCGCATACATGGCGTTGATCGACAGCACATGGTGTCCGGGCGGCGCCATCCCGGGCTCGAAGGCGCTGGGCGCCAGGATTTCCAGCACCGGGCGCTCCGGAACCTCGCCATACTTGACCGGATCGAAGGCGGTCTCGACGGCCCGCAGCGAAGGCGCCGCGACCAGCCGCGTCGACAGGTCGGCGCCCCGGAAATCCGGCGGTCCCGACAGCGCCAGATGCAGGCGCGCCACATGCCCGCGCGACCGGATCGAACGCACGCGCCGGATGAGGCCGGTGTCCAGCATCGAGGGACCGGCGAGGCCAAGCAGCGCGGTCTCCGGGTCGGTGGCGGCAAGCACCATCCGGGCCCGCATCGTCTCGCCGCTTGCCAGCACGACGCCCGTCGCCGCCTCGCCATCCTTGACCAGCCGGCTGACCTGCGCACCGGTGACGAACTCGACGCCGAGCCCCTGCAACGCCCGCTCGAACGCCTGCGCGACGGTTCCCATGCCGCCTCTGGGCACGCCGAGCGCGCCCTGGCGCCCGTTTACGGCGCCCGAAAGCCGGTGAAGCAGCAGCATGAGCGAATTGGGCGAGCGGGGCGCCAGATGCGAGCCGAGCACGGCATCATGGGCAATGACGCCCTTCAGCCGTTCATCCCCGATGCCCTCGTCGAGCGCATCGGCGACGTTGATGAGCAGCATGCGCATGAGTTCGCGGAATTCCTCGCGCCCGGCCAGGCGCATGCGCGCCACCTGGCGGCCGATCGCCAGCAGGTCGTTGCCGACGCCGCGTGCCAGCCTCGGCGGCACCATGGCGTTGAACGGCGC
>JBATNB010000283.1:0-4090 GCA_049290135.1 Rhizobiaceae bacterium | reverse complement strand
CCCGACGATCACGCCGTCCCTGACGATGAGCGTGCCGACCGAGGGGTTCGTGCCGGTCAGGCCGAGATGGCGGCGTGAAAGGCGGATGGCAGCGGCCATGTAGCGCCGGTCGGCGGCATCGCCCTGCATGTCTAGCTCCGCGTCTCGTCCTCGGCCGCGTCGAGTTCGCCGAGCGCCTGCTGGAACTCGCGCACGTCGCGGAAATTGCGGTACACCGAGGCGAAGCGGACATAGGCGACGTCGTCGAGGTTCTTCAGCGCCTCCATGGCGAGCCGGCCGATCTCGTCGCTGGCGATCTCGCTCTCGCCGGAGCTTTCGAGCTGGCGCACGATGCCGGTGACGGCGCGGTCGAGGCGCTCGGGATCGATATTGCGCTTGCGCAGCGCCACTTCCATCGAGCGGGCGAGCTTGTCGCGGTCGAACGGCGCGCGGCGGCCGGATTTCTTCAGCACCACGAGGTCACGCAATTGCACCCGCTCGAACGTGGTGAAGCGCCCGCCGCAATCGGGACAGATGCGGCGGCGGCGGATCGACACCCCGTCCTCGGCGGGACGGCTATCCTTCACTTGCGTATCGGCGGACTGGCAATAGGGGCAGCGCATGGGGTCATCCCTCCGAACCGGGCGCAATCAACCTGATTCTCGGGAAATAGGTCCGGTAGCGCCCGACATCGCGCGTGAGGAGTGGCACGTCAAGGATGCTGGCGTGGGCACCGACGAAGAAGTCGGGCAGGACGTTGGTTTTGCGCCCGCCAGCGGCACGGTAGCGCAGGAATGCCTTCGCGGCGAGGAACAAGGCTGCCCGCGGCAGTTCGGTCATTTCGAGCGCCGCCCCCTGGACAAAGGCCTCGAGCGCCTCGATCCGGTCATAACGTACCGAAAGCTCGGCGTAGATCACCGGATTGATGAGGAGCGGCCCGCTCAGCGATGCGGCCTCAACCCCGCGGAGCGACCATTGCGACCATTGCGGATCGGCCGTAGCGATGTCGAGCAGGACATTGGTGTCGACGAGGGTCACCCGGCTTCCCGCGTCAGCGCCAGGACTTCATCCGTGCTCATGCCGGGTCCGGCGTGGCCCAGAAGCTTGCGGAAACGGCTGGATTCCGCCTTGGCGCCGGCGCGGGTCAATACCACTGCTCCCTCGGCATTCAGGTTGAAATCGACCTCGCTGCCGGGCTTGATGCCGAGCAGGTCGCGAACGGGCTTGGGAATGGTCACCTGCCCCTTGACGGTAACGGTCGTACTCATGGCGGCTCCGGTAATGGCGTTCGTAGACAAGGTATTACTTGTCGAGTCGAAACTCAACGCCGGATGCGTGCGTTCCTTGCTGCGCCGACGTCGTGTCGTCAGCTTCGTAAGCTTCGGCGATTTCGGCCAGAGCAGCGTCCGGATATTTACGCAATTCCCGATCGGTTGGATCCGAACGGGCGGTGCGGAGTGCTTGCTGGCGAACGTTGTTCACCCTCACCCCATGTAGCCGTACATCGGGAAACGGTCGGTCAGCGCCAACACCTTCCGCTTCACCGCCGCTTCCACCGCCGCGTTGCCCTCGTCGTCATTGGCCATGCGCAGGCCGTCGAGCACTTCGGCGATCAGCCGGCCGATCTCGGCGAATTCGGCTTCGCCGAAGCCGCGCGTGGTTCCGGCCGGCGCGCCGAGGCGCACGCCGGAGGTAACGAACGGCTTTTCCGGATCGAACGGGATGCCGTTCTTGTTGCAGGTGATGTTGGCGCGGCCGAGCGCCGCCTCGGCGCGCTTGCCGGTGGCGTTCTTCGGCCGCAGGTCGACCAGCATCAGGTGGTTGTCGGTGCCGCCGGACACGATGTCGAGGCCCTCGGCCTTGAGACTCGCCGCCAGCGCCTGGGCGTTTTTCACCACCTGCGCCGCATAGGCCTTGAACGACGGATCGAGCGCTTCCTTGAAGGCCACCGCCTTGGCCGCGATGACATGCATCAGCGGGCCGCCCTGGAGGCCGGGGAACACGGCGGAATTCACTTTCTTGGCGATGTCCTCGTCATTCATCAGGATCATGCCGCCGCGCGGGCCGCGCAGCGACTTGTGCGTGGTCGAGGTCACGACATGCGCATGGGGGATGGGCGAAGGATGCACCCCGCCGGCCACAAGCCCGGCAATATGGGCCATGTCGACCATGAGCCAGGCGCCGATGGAATCGGCGATGTCACGGAACCGCTTCCAGTCCCACACGCGCGAATAGGCGGTGCCGCCGGCGATGATGAGCTTCGGCTTGGTCTCGTGCGCGCGCTTCTCGATCTCGTCCATGTCGAGGCGGTGATCGTCGGGCCGGACGCCGTAGGAGACGACGTTGAACCATTTGCCGCTCATGTTGACGGGCGAGCCGTGCGTCAGGTGCCCGCCGGAATTGAGGTCGAGGCCCATGAAGGTGTCGCCCGGATGCAGCAGCGCCAGGAACACAGCCTGGTTCATCTGGCTGCCGGAATTCGGCTGCACGTTGGCGAAATTGGCCCCGAACAGCTGCTTGGCGCGCTCGATCGCCAGCGTCTCGGCCACGTCGACATACTGGCAACCGCCATAATAGCGCTTGCCGGGATAGCCCTCGGCGTACTTGTTGGTCATGATCGACCCCTGCGCCTCCAGGACGGCGCGCGAGACGATGTTTTCCGAGGCGATCAGCTCGATCTCGTGGCGCTGGCGGCCGAGTTCGTCGCCAATGGCGCCGAAAATCTCCGGATCGGTATCTTCGAGCGAACGGTTGAAGAAGGTCGTGGTCGAAGCGGCCATGGCGTGTCTCGCGCGTGGATGGGACGAAGGGAGCGCGCATCTAGCATGAACCCGGGCCCGGCGAAACCGCGCGGCAGCGACGTTTTCGCGCGCATCAACGAAAGGGAGGGGAAGCTTCGCTGTCCGGTCCGCGGCGCCATAAGGCGGGTTGGGCTGGCGGACGCCCCTACAGCGCCGTCGACAGCTGCAGTTCGTCCACCCCGTCGCGGCCGTAGATGTCGTCGCGGAAATGCACCACGCCGTCGCCCGTCGACCAGGCGGTGATGTAGGTGAAATAGACCGGTACCGGCACGGCCAGCTGCACCGGCGTGTTGACGCCGGAGGCAATCGTCTCCTCGAAGCGGCGGCGGTTCCAGCCGGGCGTGTCGCGCAGCAGCCAGGTGACGAGGTCGCGCACGTTCTGCACGCGCACGCAGCCCGACGATTCAAACCGCATCAGCTTGTTGAACAGGCCCTGCTGCGGCGTGTCGTGCATGTAGGTGTCGTGCGGATTGGGGAAGTTGATCTTCACCGAGGCCATGGCGTTGATCTTGCCCGGGTCCTGGCGGAAGCGGTAGTTCACCGCCTCGTCGGTGTTCCAGTCGATCTGCGCCGGCGGCACTTCCTGCCCGGTCTTCTGGTCGAAGATGTGGATGTTGTTGCGCTCAAGATAGGTCGGATCCTTGCGCATCAGCGGAATGATGTCCTTCTGGACGATCGACACCGGCGCATTCCAGTACGGATTGACGATGATCTCGTTGATCTTGGAGTTGAGGATCGGCGTCTGCCGGTCGATCTTGCCGACGATGGCGGTGTGGCGCAGCGCCACGCGGCCGTTCTCGACCGCCTCGATCTGCGCGGCCGGCGCGTTCACCATCACGTAGCGGTCGCCGAGGAAGCCGGACATGGAGCGCAGCCGCACCAGGTTGGTTTCCAGCTGGCCGAGCCGCACGGAGGCCGAGACATTGAGCGCGGCGTAGGAATATTTCCCGAGCACGCCGTCGGAGGGAAGGCCGTGGCGGGCCTGGAAGCGCTTCACCGCGGCATCGACATAGGTGTCGAAGGAATCGGAAAGCCCGGCGGACTGCGACAGGTCGCCGGAGACCATCAGCCGGCGGCGCAAGGCCTGCACGTCACGGTCCACCACGCCGAGCTTCAGCTTCTTGGTCGCCGGCACCATGGGCCAGCCGCCGGTGCCGACGATGCCCTGGTAGCGCCCGATGGCGCCCTCGATGTACATGGCCGTTTCCGGGCTGAAGATCGGCAGCGTCGACTGCACCTTGCCGCCGGTCGAGGACGCGCGCGCGTCGAACTCATCGGACCAGTTGCCGCGGCGCGGCGCGTTGATGATC
>JBATNB010000282.1:0-5113 GCA_049290135.1 Rhizobiaceae bacterium | reverse complement strand
TCGGCGTGCAGGCCGCCGCGCTCTACCGCTATTTCCCCACCAAGGAAGACCTGCTGTTCTCGCTGATGGACGAGCACATGCGCGCGCTCATCGCGTCCTGGGAGGCGGAGCGGCCGATCGGCGGCGGCGCGGCGGCGCAACTGGCCGCGTTCGTGCGCCACCACGTGGCCTTCCATGTCGGACGCCGGCACTCCACGCACGTGTCCAACATGGAATTGCGGGCGCTGTCGTCCGACAAGCTTTCCCACATCCTGAAAATGCGCGCGGCCTACGAGAAGGACCTGCGGCGCATCCTGCGCGACGGCGCGGAGAGCGGCGAACTCGCCGTCGACGACGTCGCGCTCACCGCGATGGCGATCATCCAGATGATCACCGGCGTCATCGTCTGGTTCCGGCCGGACGAGCGGCTGTCCGTCGACGATATCGCCGAAACCTACACGGCCATGACCATGCGCCTTGCCGGCGCGCGCACCGGAGGAACCCCTGACCATGTATCGCCAAGCGATGCGCTTCGGACTGCCTGAGGAAATCGAGGCGCTCAAGGACACGGTCCACCGGTTCGCGCAGGACCGCATCGCGCCATTTGCCGCGGCGATCGACCGCGACAACGAGTTTCCCGCCCCGCTGTGGGCGGAAATGGGGGCGCTCGGGCTCAACGGCATGACGGCCGATCCCGAACATGGCGGTTCCGGCCTGACCTACCTCGCCCATGTGATCGCGATGGAGGAGATCTCGCGCGCTTCCGCCTCGGTCGGCCTGTCCTACGGGGCGCATTCGAACCTGTGCGTCAACCAGATCAACCGCTGGGGCACGCCACAGCAGAAGGCGCAGTTCCTGCCGCCGCTGTGTTCGGGCGAGAAGGTCGGTGCGCTTGCCATGAGCGAAAGCGGCGCGGGATCGGACGTGGTGTCGATGCGGCTGCGGGCGGAAAAGAAGAACGATCGCTTCGTGCTCAACGGCCAGAAGATGTGGATCACCAACGGGCCGGACGCCGACACGCTGGTCGTCTATGCCTCTACCGATCCCGAACGCGGCTCGCGCGGGCTGACCGCCTTCGTCATGTCGACGCGGACGCCGGGATACTCCGTGGCGCGGAAGCTCGACAAGCTCGGCATGCGCGGCTCCAACACCGGCGAACTGGTGTTCGACAATGTGGAAGTGCCGTTCGATGCCGTGCTCGGTGAGGAAGGGCGCGGCGTGGAAGTGCTGATGAGCGGGCTCGACTATGAGCGCACGGTGCTGGCCGGCGGGCCGCTCGGCATCATGGCGGCCTGCCTCGACGTTGCCGTACCCTATGCGCAGGAGCGCAGGCAGTTCGGCCGGGCAATCGGCGATTTCCAGCTGGTGCAGGGCAAGCTCGCCGACATGTACACCACGCTCAACGCCTGCCGCGCCTATGTCTACGCGGTGGCTTCGGCCTGCGACCGGGGCGAGACGACGCGCAAGGATGCCGCCGGCTGCATACTCTTTGCCGCTGAAAAGGCCACGCAGGTGGCACTCGACGCCATCCAGCTGCTCGGCGGCAACGGCTACACCAATGACTATCCGGCCGGCCGGCTGCTGCGCGACGCCAAGCTCTACGAGATCGGCGCGGGCACCAGCGAGATCAGGCGCTGGCTGATCGGGCGGGAAATGATGGCGGAGCGGGGGACGCGGTAGCTTTTGCCATTTCTTTCGAATTATGGCATAGTCCGATGAATGTGGCAGAATTGCTTGGAGTTGCCCGGATGTGCCCGCCAAAAGCAGGATTCGCCGAAACACCGCAGCCGGAATACAAATCCACGCGCGACGAATTGCTGCGCCCGGTACCCAAGCGCGAAAAAGTGAAGCTTGGCGAAGCCGGCCGCTTCGTCATCCCGGCTGCGATGCGCGAGGCGATGGGCGTCAAACCGGGCGACACGCTGGTCATGCATGTCGAGGACGGCGAATTGCGGGTGATCGGCCGCGACGCGGCGATCAGGAGGGCGCAGGCCATGTTCAGGGCCGTCGTGCCCCCCGATGTCAGCATCGTCGACGAGTTCCTGGCCGACCGGCGGGAGGACCAGCGTCGTAGCGACGAACGGTTCGAGCGGTTGCATGCCGAGGGAGTGGCGATGAAGGTGCCGAAGCCGTGAGTTTCGTTCTCGACAGTTCAGCGATCCTGGCGGTAATTCGGGAGGAAGCCGGGGCCGAACGCGTCGCTTCGGCTGTTCCCGAGGCGTCGGTCAGCGCGGTCAACGCAGTCGAGGTCATTTCAAGACTGATCGACCTCAAACACAGTGCCGAAACGGCGGATGCAATCCTGTCGTCTCTGACGGTCGATGTCGTTCCGTTCGAAGAAGCGGATGGCATATTGGCCGGTCGTCTTCGCGAAAAGACCCGGCATCTCGGGCTTTCGCTCGGCGATCGCGCCTGCATTGCGACTGCGATCCGGCTCGGCGCAACGATCCTCACTGCGGATCGCGCCTGGGCCGACCTCGACGTCGGCTGCCGTATTGAGATCATCCGATAGGAGCGTCAGGACGCCGCCCATGCCCCCCTTCCCCACCTCGATCTCGCCCTCCTCCGACGCGTTTCGCGTCAATGCCGAACGCATGCGCGCGCTGACCGCCGAGATCGCGGAGAAGGCCGCGCAGGTCGCGCGCGGCGGACCCGTCGAGGCGCGGGAACGCCATGTCGCGCGCGGCAAGCTGCTGGCGCGCGAGCGGCTGGCACAACTCATCGACCCCGGATCGCCGTTCCTCGAAGTCGGGCAGTTCGCAGCCTGGGGTCTCTACTCGGGGGACATCGCCTCGGCCGGGCTCGTCTGCGGCGTCGGCCGGGTCGAGGGGCGCGAGGTCATGGTGGTGGTCAACGACGCCACGGTGAAGGGCGGCACCTATTATCCGCTCACCGTGAAGAAGCATTTGCGCGCGCAGGAGATCGCGCTCGAAAACCGCCTGCCCTGCATCTACCTGGTCGATTCCGGCGGGGCAAACCTGCCGAACCAGGACGAGGTGTTCCCGGACCGCGACCATTTCGGCCGCATCTTCTTCAACCAGGCGACCATGAGCGCGGCCGGCATTCCGCAGATCGCCTGCGTGATGGGAAGCTGCACCGCCGGGGGCGCCTATGTGCCGGCGATGAGCGACGAAAGCGTCATCGTCAAGGGCCAGGGCACGATCTTCCTTGGCGGGCCGCCGCTGGTGAAGGCGGCGACCGGCGAGGAGGTGTCGGCGGAGGATCTCGGCGGCGCGGAAGTGCACACGCGCGAGTCGGGTGTCGCCGACCACTATGCCCAGGACGACGCGCATGCGCTGGCCATCGTGCGGCGCATCGTGCGCAACCTCAACCGCGGCAAGCCGGCGGGCATCGAACTGCGCAAGCCGGTGCCGCCGGTCCATGCCGCGGACGAGCTGTACGGGATCATCCCCGCCGACCACCGCACGCCCTATGACGTGCGCGAGGTGATCGCCCGGGTCGTCGACGGCTCGGAGATCGACGAGTTCAAGCGCAACTACGGGACCACGCTGGTCACCGGCTTTGCCCATGTGCACGGCATGCCGGTCGGCATCCTGGCCAACAATGGCGTGCTGTTTTCCGAAAGCGCGCTCAAGGGCGCGCATTTCATCGAGCTGTGCGCGCAGCGGAAGATCCCGCTTTTATTCCTGCAGAACATCACCGGCTTCATGGTCGGCCGGAAATACGAGGCCGGCGGCATCGCCAAGGATGGCGCGAAGCTGGTGACGGCGGTGGCCACCGCGCGGGTGCCGAAGGTCACCGTCATCATCGGCGGCTCGTTCGGCGCGGGCAATTACGGCATGTGCGGGCGGGCCTATTCGCCGCGCTTCCTGTGGATGTGGCCGAATGCGCGCATCTCGGTGATGGGCGGCGAACAGGCGGCCACCGTGCTCAGCCTGGTCAAGCGCGAGGGCATCGAGCGCAAGGGCGGAACGTGGAGCAGCGACGAAGAAGCCGCCTTCCGCGCGCCGATCCTGGAAAAATACGAGCGCGAAGGCCAGCCGCTCTACTCTTCCGCCCGGCTGTGGGACGACGGCATCATCGATCCGGCGAAAACCCGCGAGGTGGTGGCCCTGTCTCTCGCCGCCGCGCTCAATGCGCCGATCGAGGAGACGAAATTCGGCGTGTTCAGGATGTGACCTCAGCCATCGACCGGCGGGACCTCGCGCCGCAGGTCCGGCTCGTCATGGATGAAGGTGACGGAAAGGGCAGCGAAGGTATCGGCGTCGGACGGGTCCAACGCGGCGATCGCGGCACGGCTTTCGGCGTCGAGGCGCACCTGAAGGCGATCGAGCCGGCCGGCGAGTTGGCCGAACGCGCGGGCGGGCAGGACGAGGCGGAACGTCGCCGCCACGTTCGAAAACAGCGTGTGTCCCTCGACCCAGCCGCCGAGCACGACAATGGCGTCGTTCACGGCGGCGAATGCCTCGTGGCGGTTGGCGCGCGTGGCGGCGGCAAGCAAAATCATGGCGACCACCTTGCCGGAATCCCTGGCCGCGGCAAATGGCCAGATCCCGATGCCGGCGACAATCGGGGTGCCGGCCGGCGTCGGGCCGGGCTTCCATTCCCGTGGATTATTGCCGTGGCGGCAACGAATTTCCGGCCGTCGCGCCAGTTTTCGAACGTATTTTTTCCGCGTGCCTTGCAATCGACGCAATTGTTCCCCAGATAAGCGCCATCGAATTTGCTGACGAATTTTGTTTCTGCGCTGAAACGCTACGGGCGATCTTCCTTCTCAAAATCGAAAAAACGGTGTCCGGCATTCGGTCGGGCGCTGAAATTCATTGTCGATTGAAAGGAAATCGCCATGACCATCGGAACCGTAAAATTCTTCAACTCCACCAAGGGCTTCGGCTTCATTCAGCCGGAAGACGGCTCGGCCGACGTGTTCGTTCACATCTCCGCCGTCGAGCGCGCCGGGCTGAACTCGATCGTCGAAGGCCAGAAGCTGTCGTTCGACGCCGTGCGCGACGCCCGCAATGGCAAGTTCGCTGCCGAGAACCTTCGCGCAGCATGATCTGGCTGCCTCCGGTCCCTGACCACGGATGTACTGGCATTGATCGTTGAGGCAGTGCGGGATGCGGCTCCATGGAGCCGGTCCCGAGGAGAAGGCCGGGAGCTCCCGGCCTTTTTC
>JBATNB010000281.1:0-2326 GCA_049290135.1 Rhizobiaceae bacterium | reverse complement strand
GGGCGCCCGACAGCGCCAGCAGCTTGGCCTCGACCTGGCTGTCGAGCGGCACAACGCCGGCGAGCCGCGCATCGTGCGGATCGGTGCGCCCGCCGGGGAAGACGAATTTTCCGGGCATGAAGGCGTGCTTGTGATGGCGCCGCCCGAGGAGCACGCGCGGGGCCGGCCCGTCGCGATCGATGAGGATCAGCGTGGCGGCGTCGCGCGGCCGGAGCGGCCCGCTTCCCAGCGCGAAATCCTTGTTCTCGGCCCGGTCGATCTCCGCGCGGGTCATGCCCGAGCCGATCTTTCGGGTGAGGTCACTCGTCATCGATCGCCTCGATCTCGTCGCCGTGCCCGCCGAAGCCGTGCATGCGCAACGCCCATTGCAGGCCGATGACGGCGCCCTTCACCGGTTGCAGCAGGAGAAGCGCGAACACGATCGTCGCCGGCACCCAGATGGCCAGATGCTGCCAGGTCGACAGTGTCGTGGCCGCCTCGAACCCCATGAACAGTCCGACATTGATGTGCCCGACGATGAGGATCACCAGATAGGCCGGCAGATCGTCGGCGCGTTGATGATGCATCGGCTCGCCGCAGGCCGAACAGGCCTCGACCGGCTTGACGAACGCGGCGAACAGGCGGCCTTCGCCGCAGCACGGGCAGCGCCCGAGGAACCCCCGCCGCATCGCCAGGCCGAGCGGCCGGGCAGGGGAGGCTTGCGGCTTGCCGCCAAAGACCTGTTGTTCCACGCTCATCGGCGTCGTCTCCCGCTCATGGCCGTCCGTCCCGCCCGCCGCGCGCCGCGCGCCTTGTGGAACGAGATCGTCGTTCCCTTCACCGGCGCCGGTTCGCTGACGATCTCCATCTGCATCGAACCGGCGAGCGCCCGCACCTCAACGAGGCGGACCGTCACCGCGTCGCCGAGGCGCCAGCCCTTGCCGGTGCGCGAACCGACGAACGCATGCGCGGCTTCGTCATGCACATAGTAATCGTCCGAGAGCGTCGAGGCCGGCACGAACCCGTCGGCGCCGTAGGTCCGCAACTGCACGAAAAGCCCCGCCCGCGCCATGCCGGAGACGCGCGCCTCGAACTCCGCGCCGACGCGCGAGGAAAGGTGCGCGGCGACCAGCCGGTCGATCGTGTCGCGCTCGGCCGCCATCGCGCGCCGCTCCGCCGCCGAAATGAGCGCCGAAATCTCTTCCAGCCGCGCTTCCTCGTCCTTCGTCAGCCCGTCCTCGCCAAGCCGGCCGGCGGCGATCAGCGCCCTGTGCACGATCAGGTCGGCATAGCGGCGGATCGGCGAGGTGAAATGGGCGTAGCGGCGCAGGTTCAGCCCGAAATGCCCGATATTGGCGCGCGAATATTCCGCCTGGCTCTGCGAGCGCAGCACCACCTCGTTGACCAGCGTCTCGATGTCGGAATCGCGCACCGTGGCCAGGATGGCGTTGAACTGCGCCGGCCGCAGTTCGGCGCCGCGCGCCAGCGATATCGCGATGGTCTTGAGGAAGCCCCGCAGCGTCTCCTGCTTGGCCAGCGACGGGGCGTCGTGGATGCGGTAGATCAGCGGCTGGCGGGCCGCCTCCAGCGTTTCGGCCGCCGCGACATTCGCCGCGATCATGAATTCCTCGATCAACCGGTGCGCGGCCAGCCGTTCCGGCACCACAACGCGGTCGACGGTGCCGTCCGGCTTCAGCAGGATCTTGCGCTCCGGAAGGTCCAGGTCGAGCGGGCCGCGCGACTGCCGGGCGCGGTCGAGCACGGCGTAGGCGGCATAGAGCGGCCTGAGGACCGGATCGAGCAGCGGCGCGCATCTGTCGTCCGGCGTGCCGTCGATGGCCGCCTGCGCCTGCGGATAGGCGAGCTTGGCGCGCGATCGGATCATCACCCGGTGCAGGCTGTGCCCGGTCTTGCGGCCGGAGGAATCGAACCGCATGAGGAAGGCCAGCGCCGGGCGGTCCTCGTTCTCCCGCAGCGAGCACAGGTCGTTGGAGATGCGCTCGGGCAGCATCGGCACGACGCGGTCGGGGAAATAGACCGAATTGCCGCGTTTCAGCGCCTCACCGTCCATGGCGCCGCCGGGCCGCACATAGGCCGCGACGTCGGCGATGGCGACGCGCACGATGAAGCCGCCCACCGCCTCGGGATCGGGCTCGGCCTGCACGGCGTCGTCATGGTCCTTGGCGTCGGCCGGATCGATGGTGACGAAGGGGATCGCCCGCCAGTCCTCGCGTCCGTCCATGCTTGCCGGCCGCGCGGCGGCGGCGGCGCGCAGCACCTCGTCGGAAAAGACATGCGGGATGCCGTGCTGGTGCAGCGCGATGGTGGTGACGGCCTTCTCCGTGAC
>JBATNB010000280.1:0-3771 GCA_049290135.1 Rhizobiaceae bacterium | reverse complement strand
CTTCAGCATTTCGCGCGCGACGGCGCCGGCCATGCGCATGCGCTCGAAGGCGTCGCGTGTCGAGGTCGAGCCGCCCGTCCCCTGGAGGCCGAGCATCTTCGACACGACGCGCATGCCGGTTTCCATCGAGCGGGCGACCATTCCGTCCTCCCAAAACGGGAAGGGGCCGGCGTCGGCCATGGCCTCGTTGTAGTAGGCAAAGGAGGCCGGTCCGTGCTCGACGGTCACCTGGTCGAGCGTGACATCGAGTTCCTCCGCCACCAGGGCTGCGAGCGTGGTGGTCACGCCCTGGCCCATCTCGGCGCGCGGCACGATGACGGTGATGGCGTTGTCGGCGCCGATCTTCAGCCATGGATTGAAGGTGGCCTCGCCCGGGTCCAGTTCGCCCTCGAGCGGGTTGGGGTAGGGCTTGCGCCAGGAATAGACGCCGAAGGCGACGCCGCCGGCAAGGGCGGCGGCACCGACGAGCAGCGTTCTGCGGGTGATCTTGCCGAGACGGGACATGGTTCAGGCTCCCGCGCGGGCGATTTCGGCGGCGCGCCGGATGGCGGCCCGGATCTTCGGATAGGTGCCGCAACGACACAGATTGCCGGCCATTGCCTCGTCGATCGCCGCGTCGTCGGGATCGGGATTGGTTGCGATCAGCGCGGCGGCGCTCATGATCTGACCGGACTGGCAGTAGCCGCATTGCGGCACCTGCAGCTCCAGCCATGCCTTCTGCACCGCATGAAGCCGGTCCGGCGCGCCCAGGCCCTCGATCGTGGTGACCGCGCCGGTGACGCCGCCGACCGGTTCCGAACAGGAGCGCACCGGCACGCCGTCGATCCAGACGGTGCAGGCGCCGCAGGCCGCCACGCCGCATCCGAATTTCGGCCCGGTGACGCCGAGGATGTCCCGCAGCGCCCACAGCAGCGGCATGTCGGGATCGGCCTCGAACTCGACGTCGCGTCCGTTGAGGTTCAGTCGCATGGCAACCTCCGGCAAGGGGCGGGGCGAAGCAGGCGCCGATGGGCGTTTCTGACACATTGACAATTTTCGTTATTTTGTCAAACAGGAAACCATGAGCGCATCCGATCCCGTCCAGAGCAGCGGCCGCGCCGAGGATGCCCGCCGCGCGCGCATCCTCGAGGCCGCCGAGCGCCTGGTGCTTGCCTATGGCTATCATCGCGTGACGATGGACGATCTGGCGCGCGCCGCGGGGATCTCGCGCCCGACGCTCTATCTGTCCTTCCGCAACAAGGCCGATGTCTATCGCGCCATCTCCGGCCTGGTGCTCGACCAGTCGGCCGCGACCGCGGAGCGCATCCTGTCCGGGCCGGGCAGGGTGGAGGAGTTGCTGATCCGGGCCATGGACGAGGCGGCCTTCGCCCTGCTCCGGCGCTTCCTTGCCACGCCGCACGGCGCGGAAATCCTCGACCTGAAGAACGAACTGGCCGGCGACCTGCACGGGCAATGGCGCAAACGCATCATCGAGGCGATCGCCGGGCTGATCCGGCGACAGGCCGGCGACGGCCCGGCAAGGCACGAGCTGACGCCGGAAGGCGTGGCCATGGTGTTCATGGCGGCGCTGGAGGGACTGAAGCTGCATGGCGATGACCAGGCGGCCATGCACGAGGCGTTCCGGCAATTGGTGCGCATGACGGCGCTGTCGATCGGGCTCGCCGGGCGTTGACAAGCCGCCGGACGTTGGCCACCTGCTTGGCGGGTCGCAAGGAATTTCGCGCATGACCGGTTACCAGAAACAGCCCCTGCCGCGCCGCGCCAGCGTTGCCGTCGATGTCGGCGGGGTGAAGGTCGGCGGCGGCGCACCGGTGGTGGTGCAGTCGATGACCAACACCGACACGGCCGACATTGCCGGCACGGTCGCCCAGGTCGCCGCGCTGGCGCGGGCCGGCTCCGAACTGGTGCGAATCACCGTGGACCGCAGCGAAGCCGCCGCCGCCGTCCCGCATATCCGCGAGCGGTTGGAGCGCATGGGCCTCGACGTGCCGCTGATCGGCGATTTCCATTATATCGGCCACCAGTTGCTCGGAGCGCATCCGGCCTGCGCCGAGGCGCTGGCGAAGTACCGGATCAATCCCGGCAATGTCGGGTTCAAGGACAAGAAGGATCGCCAGTTCGGGCAAATCGTCGAGATCGCGCTGCGCCACGGCAAGCCGGTGCGCATCGGCGTCAACTGGGGATCGCTCGACCAGGACCTGCTGACAAGGCTGATGGACGACAACCACAAGGCCGGATCGCCGCTGACGGCGCGCGCGGTGACGCAGGAAGCCATCGTGCAATCGGCGCTGCTATCGGCCGCGCAGGCCGAGGCGATCGGCCTTGGGCGCGACCGCATCATCCTGTCGGCGAAGGTCAGCCAGGTGCAGGACCTGGTGGCCTGCTACACCATGCTCGCCGAGCGGTCCGACCACGCGCTGCATCTCGGCCTGACGGAAGCCGGCATGGGCTCCAAGGGCATCGTGGCGTCCTCGGCGGCCATGGGCATCCTGTTGCAGCAGGGCATCGGGGACACGATCCGGGTGTCGCTGACGCCGGAACCCGGCGGCGATCGCACGCGCGAGGTCCAGGTGGCGCAGGAACTGCTGCAGACCATGGGGTTCCGCCAGTTCCTGCCGGTGGTGGCGGCCTGCCCGGGCTGCGGGCGCACCACGTCCACCGTGTTCCAGGAACTGGCGCAGCGCATCCAGGACGACATCCGCGCCAACATGCCGGTCTGGCGCGAACGCTATCCCGGCGTCGAGGCGCTGAACGTCGCGGTCATGGGCTGCATCGTCAACGGCCCGGGCGAATCCAAGCACGCCGATATCGGCATCTCGCTGCCCGGCACCGGCGAAACGCCGGCGGCGCCGGTGTTCGTCGACGGCAAGAAGGTCGCCACGCTGCGCGGCCCGGCCATCGCCGATGATTTCCGCGCCATGGTGGACAGCTATGTGCGCGATCGTTTCGGGTCCGGTCCGGACCGGCCGTGATGCGCGGTTTCGCATTGGCGGGCCTGATGGCCGCCATGCTGGCGGCGACGCCGGGACGGGCGGCCACCGATGCGCCGTCCGCCGACGCACCGGCCGGGCGCATCTGCGCGCTGATTGCCGAGAATGCCGATCGGCACGGCCTGCCGAAGGAGTTCTTCGCCCGGCTGATCTGGAAGGAAAGCCGCTTCGATGCCGGCGCGGTCTCGCCCGCCGGCGCGGAAGGGATCGCGCAGTTCATGCCGGGCACGGCGAAGGCGCGCGGTCTTGCCGATCCGTTCGACATCGAGCAGGCGATTCCGGCCTCGGCGGCCTTCCTGGCGGAATTGAAAAGCGGGTTCGGCAATTTCGGCCTGGCGGCGGCGGCCTACAATGCCGGCGAGGCGCGGGTATCGCGCTGGCTGGCCAGCGGCGGCTTCCTGCCGATGGAGACCGAGGACTATGTGCTCGACATCACCGGCGAGCCGGCGGACGTGTTCCAGGAGCGGGGAAAGGACATCGCGGCGCGGCCGCTCGACGCCCGGCTCGGCTTCGACGAAGCCTGCCGGCAATTGCCGGTGATCGCCGCGGCGACGGTGCCGATGGCGCGCATCAGGCTGAAGCCGTGGGGCATCCAGGTGGCGGGCAATTTCCGCCGCTCCGCCGCGCTGGCGCAATATGACCGGGTAAGGGCGCGGTTCGCGACGCTGCTGGCGGGGCATGAACCCGTGGTCAGCCGCGTGCGCACGCCGCTCGGCCGGCGCGCGATCCATGCCGTGCGCATCGGCGCCGACAGCCGGGGCGAAGCGGACCGGATCTGCGA
>JBATNB010000279.1:0-3753 GCA_049290135.1 Rhizobiaceae bacterium | reverse complement strand
GTCACCAGACGGCCGCGCGCCATTGCCAGACCGGTGTTGCGTGCAGCGCCCGCGCCGCCATTGGCCTGGCGGGCCACGAGGCGCAACCGCTTGTCGCCGGCAAGTTCGCCGGGCAGGACAAGCGGGTCTGGCGAGGCATCGTCAACGACAATGATTTCCAGGTCGACCTGCTCGCCGGCGACGCTGCGCACGGCCCGGTCCAGATCGTCCTGCCGTCCCCGCGCGGGGATGACCACCGAAAGCAACGGCGCGCCCATGTCAGCCATCAACCCCGTTTCCGCGCCGGGCGGAAGCCTCGTGCCACCGCCATGCATCGAGGCAGATGGTTTCGAGGTCGCGCCGGGGCTGCCAGCCCAGCAAGGTGCGGGCGAGGCCGATATCGGCCCAGGTCGCCGCGATGTCGCCGGCTCGGCGCGGCGCGCCCCGTCGGGACACGGTTTTTCCCGTCGCCCGCTCGAAGGCGATGACCAGGTCCAGCACGCTCACGCCCTGCCCCGCGCCAAGGTTGACCACGCCAAACCCGCCGGAACCGGCAAGGTGGCGCAGCGCCGCGACATGGCCCTCGGCGATGTCCATGACATGGACGAAGTCGCGCACGCCGGTGCCGTCAGGCGTGGGATAGTCTTCGCCGAGGATCGACAGCGACGCCCCGCCATCGGCGGCGCGCAACAGCCAGGGCATGATGTTGCCCGCGTCGTGCGGGGAGTCCTCGCCGATGAGCGCACTTTCATGCGCGCCGAGCGGGTTGAAGTAACGCAGCGCCAGGATGCGCCATTCCGGATCGGAGGCGGCGAGGTCGGCGAGCAGGTCCTCCGCCGCCGCTTTGGTGCGCGCATAGGGATTTGCCGGCGCGCGCATCGCGGTTTCAGCCACCGGAACGGAAACCGGCGGACCGTAGACGGCGGCGCTGGAGGAAAAGACCAGCGTCCTCACCTGCGCGTCGCGCATCGCATCGACCAGGGCAAGCGTCCCGCCGACATTCGTCCGATAGTAGCCGAGCGGGTCCGCCAGCGACGGGCCGACGGCCTTCAGCCCGGCCAGGTGGATCACGGCGCCGACGCCATCGGCGAGCGCCGAACGCAGCGCCACGGTGTCGAGCACATCGCCTTCGACCACTGGGACCGCGCGCCCCGCAAGCCGACGAATACCATCAAGGGTTGTTCTTCGGGCGTTGGAGAAATTATCGTAGACCACCGGCTCGAACCCGGCATCGGCAAGCGCAACGCAGCAATGGGCGCCGATGTAACCGGCGCCGCCCGTGACCAGTATCCGCTTGCCAGTTCGCGAACGGTGCATTTGTGCGCGCTATCAGAACCTTACCCGAGTGGCCTTGGATCAGGACACGGTTCGCGGACCGGCCCCGCCCGACGATACAGCGCCACCCGGCGGCGACGCGACGGCGGAGGCTAACGCAACGGCGGGAAATAAACCAGACCATAGGTTGAAGTTGCGATCCGATGGGATTATGAACCGTCTTCGAGGCGGCGGGCCGACACCAAGGGTTGAAGCGGTGAACGAACGATCCCAGGATCGGCTGCAAAGGCAAGCCCGGCAGGCGCTGTATCTCGGCGTCCTGCATGACATCATCATTGCGTCGCTGGCGTTCGCAGTCGCCTATTTCAGCCGTGTCGGCGTCAGCGCCAACCAGTTGACACCGGCCTTCTTCCTCAATCTCACGGTCTACGCGGTACTCGCGGCATCGGTTTTCCGGCTCTTCGGCCTGAACCGCGGCAGCTGGCGCTACACCTCGACGCGGGACCTCCTGCAGATCATCAAGGCCGCGCTGGTCCTGTCGGCGGTGTTCGCGCTGGTGATGTTCATCACGGTTCGCGGCCTCGGCTTGCCGAGATCGGTCCCCCTCACGGTCATTCCGTTCCTTGTCGTCGGGCTGGGCGCTCCGCGCATGATCTATCGGCTGGCGCGGGAGAATGGCCTGGCGGCGCTCTTGCCGATCAAGGCTCCTCCGGTGCTCGAAACGCGCCGGGTGGTGCTCGTGCACACGCTCAACGACAATGCCGAGCTGTTCATCCGGGCCGCGCGGGCGTTTTCGCACGGGACCATCCAGGTCGCCGGCATCATCGACGACCGCCCGGAGCGCCAGTCGCAGCAGATTCACGGCGTCCGCGTCCTCGGCGACACGTCCGACATCGCGATCGTTCTCGACGAGCTTGCGCGGCGAAACGTGATCGTCGACGAAATCGTGCTGGCGGACCTGCGCGCCGCGGGCGACCAGCTTGTCCGGATCGTATCGGCGGCCAACGCCCACAAGCTCCGGGTTTCGCGCCTTCCCGAACTCGGGGCGCGCCAGGAAATCGGCGCCGGCAGCACGCCGGAAACCAAGCCGATCAACCTGGATGACCTGCTCAACCGGCCCGAGATCCAGACCGACCGCAGCGCGATGGCCTGGACCGTGGCGCACCAGACCGTGCTGGTCACCGGCGCCGGCGGATCGATCGGATCGGAACTTGCGCGGCAGCTGGCGCTGCTCGATCCGGCCCGGCTGGTGCTGACCGACAGTTCCGAGTTCATGCTCTACCAGATCGCCAACGAGATGAAGCATGCGTATCCGGCCATGGACATCCGGATCGTGATTATGAACGTGCGCGACCGCGCCCGTGTGCGCGCCGTGTTCGAGGAGCACCGGCCGCGCCTGGTGTTCCATGCCGCGGCGCTGAAGCATGTCACCATTGTCGAAGCCAATCCGCTCGAAGGCATCAAGACCAATGTCATCGGGACGAGGAACGTCGCCGATGCCGCCGGTGAAATCGACGCGCGCGCCATGGTGGCGATTTCGACCGACAAGGCGGTCAACCCGCTGAGCGTGATGGGCGCGACCAAGTTGGCCGCCGAGATCTACTGCCAGCAGCGCGACCGCGAGGGAACGGGCACGAGGTACCCGGTGGTGCGTTTCGGCAATGTGCTGGGTTCGAACGGTTCGGTCGTGCCCCGCTTCGCCGAGCAGATTGCCAAGGGCGGGCCTGTTACCGTGACGGACCGCAACGTTGCGCGATACTTCATGTCGATCCCGGAAGCGGTCCGCCTCGTGCTGCATGCCTCGGACCATTCGATCAGGACCCCGGACGAGCGCGGCAAGGTGTTGCTGCTCGACATGGGCGAGCCGGTCCTCATCGACGACCTGGCGCGCAAGATGATCATCCTGGCCGGGCGCATCCCCGACGTCGACGTCCCGGTGACCTATGTCGGACTGCAGCCGGGCGAAAAGCTGCGGGAGGAACTGTTCGACCCGGCCGAACAGGTCACGCGCTCCTCCGATGGCCATTACATGCTGGCCACCGGCCGCAAGGTCGATGCCCGCCGGCTTGCCAAGGCCGTGGATGAACTCGATCGCGCCTGTGCCGCGGAGGATGTGCGCGGCGCCATCGAAGCGCTCGGGCGCCTGATGGCCAGGTCAAAGCAGAGCAGCGAATCCGGCAATGTCGTGTTCCTGCCCGATGGCGCGCGCCCGGCCGCGAAGCCCTGACCCAGCTTCACCCGCCATGGAAAAACGGCCCGCGCAGGCGGGCCGTTCCGACAATGAGCGGCAAAGCCGGGATCAGCGCGGCGCGGACGCCTGGCGCATCGCCACCGCCACAACGGACGCGGCCAGCGCGATCTTGACGAGGTCGGTGACGATGAACGGACCGACGCCGAAGGCCAGCGCCTTCTCCCAGCCGAACAGGACGGCAAGCCAGGCGGCGCCGAGGCCGAGGACGAGCATTTCGCCGACGAGCATCGCCGCCAGCAGCCCGACGA
>JBATNB010000278.1:0-11822 GCA_049290135.1 Rhizobiaceae bacterium | reverse complement strand
GTCCGGCCTTCACCGTCGAGACCGCTTCCGCGGCGCGGCGCAACGCCGCCAGCGACAGTTCGCCCGCATGGGCATATCCGGTGGCCTCGCCGGCGACGGCGCGAAGGCCGAACCCGCGGTCGGTGTTGAAACTCGCCGTTTTCAGCCGCCCATTGTCGAACACCAGCGATTCGCCCTCGCGGTGCTCGACGAACAATTCGCCGTCATCGGCGCCGTCGAGCGCCGCCGCCACGACACCGCGCACGGCCTCCGGGCCGGCATCGAACTGGTCAAGCAGCGATAGGGTCATGGCGCACTCCGTTCCTCGGCCGGATATAGGAAGTCGATGGAAGACTTGCACATGCCGCCGGTCCGATCCACTTTTCCGCCGCAGCCGGGGAATGCGCATGCGCAACGTCTACTGGATTCCGATCGGCCTTGTCGCCGGGGCGTTGGCCGGAGCGCCATACGGCCTGGACTATGCCGTGGCCGGCGCCGGCATCGGCGTCGCCGGCGGCCTTGGCATCCTGCTGGGGCTTCGCGTCAGGGAAGGGCGTCGAACCCGTCGGAGAAGCCCTTGAGGTCGACCGGAATGCCGATGCCCTCCTCGGGCGTCTGGAAGACGATGAAGGTCGCCGCCGTGCCGGCCTTGAGCGTGTCGAGAAGCTGCTTCTCCAGGATCACCTCGGCAAAGCAGCCATCCTGCAGGCAGCGCACGAAATAGGCGCGGCCGATATCCTTGCCGTCGACATTGAGGCCGAGGCCGTTCGGCAACAGCACGCCGAGCGGCGCCAGCACCCGCAGGATCTCCGCCTTGGCGTCGGCCGTGCGCAGCACCACCACCGACAGGCCGACCTCGGGCCGGTCCTCGGCGACGACGTTCTGCATCAGCGCGCACTGCTCGGCCGAAGCGCCGGCCGGCGTGTCGCAGACAATGGACCATGCGCCGTGGCTCGATCGCACCGCGCCGCCCGGCTGCTGCGCCTGCGCCGTGCCGCCGGCAAGGCCCGCAAGCAGCGCCAGGATCATCCTGTTGGGTAACGCGTGTCTCATGCCTGCTCCACCACGAATCACTGAAACTTAGCGCGCGCGCCGCCCGTTGGAAACAAATCGGTCCGCCGGCCCCGTCCGCAAGACCGCCCGTACCGCACGGGAGACAATCCGCATTCGCAGCCGCGTCAATTTTACATCCCGCAGTGCGGCAATTCGCATAAATGGGGTTGATCTCGATCAAGGCGGATTTAAGGATGCCGCTGCCCCGCGCGAAAAAATGCCGCATGCGCGCGCCCGGGGCGTTTGTTGCGGATGGCCAAGGAGTGTGTTTGTTCTGGCCACAAGGGGATTGCCGTTTCGCGGGACCCCGTCCAGGGACATTCGCGACGAAGCTGAGCCGCGATCGGGAGAGTAGACGGTGATGAAAAGCATGAAGACGGGCCTTGCCGGCCTGGCCGCCATGGCCGCAACCCAGGCCCAGGCGGCGCAGCCGCTGCCCTGGCAGACGGACCTCCAGCCGGCCGCGACCGGCATCATGGAGCAGATCCGCTGGTTCGAGCAGTACACGCTGTGGTTCATCATCCCGATCACGTTCTTCGTGCTCGGCCTCCTGGTGTGGGTGCTGGTGAAATTCCGCGCCAGCGCCAACCCGACGCCGTCGCGCACCACCCACAACACGCTGATCGAGGTGATCTGGACCCTGGGTCCCGTCGTCCTCCTGCTGTTCATCGCGGTGCCGTCGTTCCAGTTGCTCACGGCGCAATACACCCCGACCGAGGAGCCGAGGATCACCATCAAGGCGACCGGCAACCAGTGGAACTGGGACTACGAGTACCAGTTCGATGACCCGCTGAGCTTCAATTCGGCCATGTTGAAGGAAGACGAGCGCGAAGGCGCCGGCAAGACCGACAAGGCGCAGTATCCGCGCCTGCTCGCCGTCGACAACGAGGTCGTGGTTCCCGTCAACGCCACGGTGCGCCTGCTCATCACCGCGTCCGACGTCATTCACGCCTTCGCCATGCCGGCGTTCGGCGTGAAGGTCGATGCCGTGCCCGGCCGCATCAACGAGGGCTGGTTCAAGGCCGAGAAGGAAGGGCTGTATTACGGCCAGTGCTCCGAACTGTGCGGGCAGGATCACGCCTTCATGCCGATCGCGATCCGCGTCGTCGCGGAGGACCGGTACAATGCCTGGCTGGCGACGGCCCGGACCGATCTCGGCTCCGCCAACAAGGCGCTCATGGCGGCCGTCGACGCGGATGTCCGCGTCGCGTCCGGCCAGTGACAATGAAATTCTGAAATCCCGGGAGGAAGGCACAATGGCCGGTTCCGCTGCCCACGAACATCACGATGCCCACCACGATCACAAGCCGCGCGGCTATCGCCGCTGGCTGTTCTCGACCAACCACAAGGACATCGGCACGCTCTACCTGATCTTCGCGATCACGGCGGGCGTCGTCGGCGGGCTTCTGTCGGTCTTCATGCGCATGGAACTGGCCGAGCCGGGCATCCAGATCTTCCAGGGCCTCGCCTCGATGGTCTATGGCACCCCGGAAGCGGCGGCCCTCGATGCGGGCAAGCACATGTTCAACGTGTTCGTCACCGCGCACGGGCTGATCATGGTGTTCTTCATGATCATGCCGGCGCTGATCGGCGGCTTCGCCAACTGGATGGTGCCCATCATGATCGGCGCGCCGGACATGGCGTTCCCGCGCATGAACAACATCTCGTTCTGGCTGCTGGTTCCCGCCATCCTGCTCCTGGTGCTGTCGATGTTCGTGCCCGGCCCGCAGGGCGGCTTTGGCGTCGGCGGCGGCTGGACCGTGTACCCGCCGCTGTCCACCTCCGGTCAGCCCGGACCCGCCATGGACCTGGCGATCCTCGCGCTGCACGTTGCCGGCGCATCGTCGATCCTTGGCGCCATCAACTTCATCACCACCATCTTCAACATGCGCGCTCCCGGCATGACGCTGCACAAGATGCCGCTGTTTGCCTGGTCGGTGCTCATCACCGCCTTCCTGCTGCTGCTGTCATTGCCGGTGCTGGCCGGCGGCATCACCATGCTGCTCACCGACCGCAACTTCGGCACGACCTTCTTCGCGCCTGAAGGCGGCGGCGACCCGATCCTGTTCCAGCACCTGTTCTGGTTCTTCGGGCATCCGGAAGTCTACATCCTGATCCTGCCGGCATTCGGCGTGATCAGCCACATCGTGTCGACCTTCTCGCGCAAGCCGATCTTCGGCTATCTCGGCATGGCCTACGCCATGGTCGCCATCGGCGTGGTCGGGTTCATCGTCTGGGCCCACCACATGTACACCACCGGCATGTCGCTCAACGCCCAGCGCTACTTCGTGTTCGCCACGATGGTGATCGCGGTTCCGACCGGCGTGAAGATCTTCTCGTGGATCGCCACCATGTGGGGCGGGTCGATTACGCTGCGCACGCCCATGCTGTGGGCGATCGGCTTCATCTTCCTGTTCACCGTCGGCGGCGTCACCGGCGTGCAACTGGCCAATGCCGGTCTCGACCGGGCCATGCACGACACCTACTACACCGTCGCGCACTTCCACTACACCATGTCGCTGGGCGCCACGTTCGGCATCTTCGCCGCCTGGTACTACTGGTTCCCGAAGATGTGCGGGTACATGTACAACCCGTTCATCGCCCGCCTGCACTTCTGGATGACGTTCGTGGGCGTGAACCTGGTGTTCTTCCCGCAGCATTTCCTCGGCCTTGCCGGCATGCCGCGCCGCTACATCGACTATCCCGATGCCTATGCCGGCTGGAACATGATCTCCTCCTACGGATCCTACCTGTCGGCGCTCGGCGTGCTGGTGTTCCTGTTCGGCATCTGGGAAACCTTCGCCAAGAAGCGCGTCGCCGGCGACAATCCGTGGGGCGAGGGCGCCACGACGCTGGAATGGCAGCTGTCGTCGCCGCCGCCCTACCATCAGTGGGAACAGTTGCCGAAAATCCGCTGACGTCTGAACGAGGATCGCCGCCGGGGCAACCGGCGGCGGCCGCAGGAGCTGAGGATCATCATGTCGCTGGCCGACAATTCCATGGGCAACGCCGGCATCGCCCCGTCCGAGGCGATGCCGACGGACTATTTCGCCCTTCTGAAGCCGCGCGTGATGTCCCTGGTCATCTTCACGGCGCTGGTCGGGATTCTCGTGGCTCCCGGCGCCACCAATCCGATTGTCTCGGCCGTGGCGCTTCTGGCCATCGCGGTCGGCGCCGGCGCTTCCGGCGCGCTGAACCAGTGGTATGACGCCGACATCGACGCGATTATGACGCGCACCCGCGGCCGGCCCGTGCCGGCGGGGCGCATCCTGCCCAGCGAAGCGCTCGGCTTCGGCCTCGTGCTGTCGGTCCTGTCGGTGCTGTCGCTGTCGGTCTTTGCCAACCTGGTCGCCGGTGCGCTGCTCGCCTTCACCATCTTCTTCTACGTCGTCGTCTACACCATGTGGCTGAAACGCTCGACGCCGCAGAACATCGTCATCGGCGGCGCGTCGGGCGCGCTGCCCCCCGTTGTCGGCTGGGCCGCCGTCACCGGAACGGTCAGCCTGGACAGCCTCGTGCTCTTCCTCATCATCTTCCTGTGGACGCCGCCGCACTTCTGGGCGCTCGCCCTGTTCCGCTCCGGCGACTATGGCGCCGCCGGCGTGCCGATGCTGCCGGTCGTCGCCGGCGAGGCCTCGACCAAGCGCCACATCTTCGCCTATTCGCTCGTGCTGGCGCTCGCCGGCATCCTGCCGTCGCTCACCGGGCTTGCCGGCCCGGCCTACGGTGTGGTGGCGGCCGTCCTTGGCGCCGTGTTCGTCCTGCGCGCCCATGCCGTGCTGCGCATGGACGAGGCCGACCGGTCGATGGCGGCGGCCAAGTCGCTGTTCGGCTATTCGCTGCTCTACCTGTTCGCGATTTTCGCGACCCTGCTCGCCGAGCACTTCATCATGGCCTCGGGCCTGTGGGGCGTGGCGGCATGAGCGAGGGAATCAATCTCTCCGACAGCCAGCGCAAGGCGCGCCGCGCCCGTTCGCTGGCGCTCGGGCTGGCGCTCGGCGCCTTCGTCATCCTGGTCTATGTCGTGACCTGGGCCAAGCTGGGGGCGGGCATCATGTCCCGTTCGATGTGAGATGACCGCGCCGGCCTCCCGCCGCCTCTCGAACCTGACGATCGCGCTGGCGTGCCTGGCGTTTTTCGGCGGCATGATCGGCATGTCCTATGCCGCGGTGCCGCTCTATCAGCTGTTCTGCCAGGTGACGGGCTATGGCGGCACGACGCAGCGCGTCGAACAGGCCTCCGCGGTGATCCTCGATCGCCGCATCAAGGTCCGTTTCGACGCCAATGTCGCCCCTGGCCTGGCATTCGAATTCGCGCCGGTCGAGCGCGAGATCGACCTCAGGATCGGCGAAACCGCGGAAATCCTGTTCCGGGCAAAAAACATCGGCGCCACCGA
Organism: Rhizobiaceae bacterium; assembly: GCA_049290135.1. Taxonomy (GTDB): domain Bacteria; phylum Pseudomonadota; class Alphaproteobacteria; order Rhizobiales; family Rhizobiaceae; genus JADJTR01. The sequence goes on along the minus strand of JBATNB010000278.1, from coordinate 6,394 downwards.
CGCCACGGGCCGCGCCACATTCAATGTCGCGCCGCACTATGCCGGCTCCTACTTCAACAAGATCGCCTGCTTCTGCTTCACCGACACGACGCTGAAGCCCGGCGAATCGCTCGACATGCCGGTGCAGTTCTTCGTGGATCCGGCCATCGTCGACACCGCGGAACTGAGGGACGTTCGCACGATCACGCTGTCCTACACCTTCTTTCCGGCCGATGGGCCGAAACCCGTTGCCGCGCTCGGTGCGCGGTCCGATTCCGACATGAACGAGGGGGGCTGACATGGCAGACGCTCATGGCAAGCATCACGACTACCACATCATCGATCCGAGCCCGTGGCCGTTCATCGGCTCGATGGGCGCGCTCATCATGGCCATCGGCGGCGTGGCGTGGATGCAGTATCTCAAAGACGGCGCGCTGCCGCTGTTCGGGCTGAACCTGTCGACGCCGTGGATCTTCTTCATCGGCCTCGCCATCGTGCTCTACACCATGTTCGGCTGGTGGTCGGACACGGTGAAGGAAGCCCATGAGGGCCATCACACCAAGGTGGTCTCGCTGCACCTTCGCTACGGCATGATCATGTTCATCGCCTCGGAGGTGATGTTCTTCGTGGCGTGGTTCTGGGCGTTCTTCGACGCGAGCCTCTATCCCGACGAGGCGACCCAGGTCGCGCGCGTCGCCTTCACCGGCGGCGTCTGGCCGCCCAAGGGCCTGGCGGTGCTCGATCCGCTGCACCTGCCGCTCTACAACACCGTGATCCTGCTCCTGTCCGGCACGACCGTGACCTGGGCGCATCACGCGCTGCTGCATGGCGACCGCCGCGGCCTGATCCTCGGCCTGACGCTGACGGTCGCGCTCGGCCTGCTCTTCACCGCGGTCCAGGCATACGAGTACATCCACGCGCCGTTCGCCTTCAAGGAATCCATCTACGGCGCGACCTTCTTCATGGCGACGGGTTTCCACGGGTTCCATGTCATCGTCGGGACGATCTTCCTGTCGGTGAACCTGTTCCGGGCACTCGCCGGGCATTTCACGCCGCAGCAGCATTTCGGCTTCGAGGCGGCGGCCTGGTACTGGCATTTCGTCGACGTGGTCTGGCTGTTCCTGTTCTCCGCCATCTACATCTGGGCGTCCTGGGGCGCGCCGATCGCGCACTGAAGCCGCGACGCGGCCATGAATGCGACACGGCCATGGGCAACCATGGCCGTTTCACATTCGGGAGCCACCGCATGCGCCTGCCAGACCTTGGTGTCGCCGGCCTCGCCGTTTTCCTCGCGGCGGGCCATGCAAGCGCCGGGGTGGACCGGGTTCGCGTCGACAAGTCGGAGCGGCGGATGGACCTGCTCGACAATGGGATCGTCGTGCGGACCTATGCCATCGCGCTCGGCGGCGATCCGCTCGGCCCGAAACGGCGCGAGGGTGACGGCCGCACGCCGGAAGGGATCTACACGCTCAAGGGGCGCAACCCGCACAGTGCGTTCCATCTCTCGATCCGTATTTCCTACCCCGACGAGGCCGATCGCGCCGCCGCGGCGGCGCGAGGCGAAAGCCCCGGCGGCGACATCATGATCCACGGCCAGCCGAACGGCTGGGGCTGGTGGGGCTGGTTAACGCAGCGCTTCGACTGGACAAACGGCTGCATCGCCGTCACCGATGCGGAAATGGACGAGATCTGGACCCTCGTGCCGGACGGAACCGCAATCGAGATCATGCCATGACCAGCGACAAGGCCCATTATCCTCCAGTCGATCCGGTTCGCGCCGGGCTCTCCGGGGCCTGTCCGCGCTGTGGCGACGGCCGGCTCTTTTCCGGATTCCTGACCGTGGGGAAGGAATGCCGCCAGTGCGGGCTCGACTATTCGTTCGCCGATTCGGGTGACGGGCCGGCGGTGTTCGTCATCCTCATTGTCGGGTTCATCGTGGTCGGCCTGGCGCTGTGGATGGAGGTCAACCACGGTCCGCCGCTGTGGCTCCATTTCGTCCTGTGGATTCCGCTCGCCATCGGCCTTTCGCTCGCTGCGCTGCGTCTCTCGAAGGGCATGCTCATTGCCCTGCAGTACCGCAATCGCGCCGCCGAAGGCCGGATCGACACCCGGTGATGTCGATGCGCCGCCGCGCCGTCGTCCTGCTGGCCGCGTTCCCGGTGTTCCTGGCGTTGCTCGGCCTCGGCGCCTGGCAGGTGCAGCGCCTGCAATGGAAGCAGGGCCTGATTGCCGCCGTTGACGCGCGGATCGCCTCGCCGCCGCGCCCGCTCGACGATGTGCTCGCCTCCGGGGAGGACGTCGACTATCGGCCAGTCACGGTCTCCGGGACGTTTGCGCATTCCGGCGAGCGGCATTTCTTCTCCACCTTCAGGGGGGAGACCGGGTTCCAGCTGTTCACGCCGCTCGACCGCGGTGGCCATGTGTATGTTTTCGTCAATCGCGGTTTCGTGCCCTACGACCGCAAGGACCCGGCGACCCGCGCCGAAGGCCAGGTGGCCGGGCCGGTCACCGTCACCGGCTTCGCACGCGCGGTCCTTGCCGGAAAACCCGGCCGGTTCCTTCCCGACAACGATCCGTCGAAGAACATGTTCTACTGGAAGGATCTGGACGCGATGGCAACGAGCGCCGGCCTGCCGGCGGACGCCACGGTGCTGCCGCTGTTCATCGATGCCGGGCCGGCGCCGAATGCCGGCGGGCTACCGGTGGGCGGCACCACCATCGTGGAGTTTCCCAATAGCCATCTGCAATATGCCGTGACCTGGTTCGGTCTCGCGCTGGCGCTGGCGCTGGTCACCGGCGCGTTTTTGTGGCGCGCCCGCCCGTAACGGTCCGAAAGCGCGAACGGCGACCGATTTCGGGCGGTCCGCCATTGATTGCCGCGATGTTTTTCGCCATTCCGTGAACAGCCCCTCCGCGCACGGAGGCGTTCCCGGAGAGACGCGGCCAATGGACCATCGCCCGAAACTGACGATCCGCCTGTGCGGGCCGCGCGGTTTCTGCGCCGGTGTCGACCGGGCGATCCAGATTGTCGTCCTGGCGCTGAAGAAGCATGGCGCTCCGGTCTATGTGCGCCATGAGATCGTGCATAACCGCTATGTCGTCGAAGGGCTCCAGAACCGCGGCGCGGTCTTCATCGAGGAACTGGACGAAATCCCGAGCGAGCATCGCGACCGGCCGGTGGTCTTCTCCGCGCACGGCGTGCCGAAGTCCGTGCCGGCGCACGCGCGTGAACTCGACCTGGTGTTTCTCGATGCCACCTGCCCGCTGGTCTCCAAGGTGCACAAGCAGGCCATGCTGCACGAGCGCCGCGGCCGCCACGTGATCCTGGTCGGCCATCGCGGCCATCCGGAAGTGATCGGCACGATGGGGCAATTGCCGGCCGGCGCGGTGACGCTGGTGGAAACCGAGGCCGACGTGTCGCGGCTCGATCTCGCGGCCGATGCCCGGCTCGGTTTCGTCACCCAGACCACGCTGTCGGTGGATGACACGGCCGGCATCGTCGCCGCCCTGCATGATCGCTATCCCGACATCGCCGCGCCGGGCGCGGAATCGATCTGCTATGCCACGACCAATCGCCAGGAGGCGGTGAAGCAGGCCGCGCCCGGCTGCGATCTGTTCCTCATCGTCGGCGCGCCGAATTCGTCGAACTCGCGCCGCCTGGTCGAGGTGGCCGAACGGGCGGGCGCGGCGCGGGCCTTTCTCGTGCAGCGCGCCACCGAGATCGATTGGCCCGGGGTCGGGCATCCGCGCGTGGTCGGCCTTTCCGCCGGCGCCTCGGCGCCGGAGATCATCGTCGATGAAATCGTCGACGCGTTTCGCGCCCGCTTCGATGTCACCGTGGAACTGGCGATGACGGCGCAGGAGAACGAGGAGTTCCCGGTGATGCGGGCGCTGCGCGACGTGGAACTGACCGCCGCCGACATGGCATTCGTCAACGGGGGCACCTGAGCATGGCGGTCTATACCGACATCGACGAGACCGACCTGTCCGCCTTTCTTGCCGGTTATGACATCGGCGCCCTGACATCGTACAAGGGCATCGCCGAGGGCGTGGAGAATTCCAACTTCCTGCTCCACACCACCGGCGGCCAGTACATCCTGACGCTCTACGAGAAGCGCGTCGATCCGGCCGACCTGCCGTTCTTTCTCGGATTGATGGATCACCTTTCGCGGCGCGGCGTTGTCTGCCCGTTGCCGGTCTCGCGCCGCGACGGCACGATGACCGGAACATTGGCGGGTCGCCCGGCGGCCATCGTCACCTTTCTCGAAGGCAATTGGCCGCGCCGGCCGAACGCCGCGCACTGCCGGGAAGTCGGCAAGGCGCTCGCCTCCATGCACGTGGCCGGTAACGGGTTCGCGCTCACCCGGCGCAACGCCCTGTCGGTTGCCGGCTGGCGCACGCTGTGGGAGCGGTCCCGCGATCGCGCCGACGAGGTGGCGCCGGGCCTGGTCCTGGAGGTGGAGGCCGACCTGGCGGCGTTCGAGCGCGACTGGCCGACCGGCCTTCCCGATGGCGTGTGCCATGCGGACCTTTTTCCAGACAATGTCTTCTTCCTCGGCGAACGGCTTTCCGGCCTGATCGACTTCTACTTCGCCTGCAACGATATCCTCGCCTACGATCTTTCCGTCTGCCTGAACGCCTGGTGCTTCGAGAAGGATCACGCCTTCAACCTGACCAAGGGCGCCGCACTGCTGGCCGGATACCAGTCGGTGCGCCCGCTCTCGCCTGCCGAAGCCGCTTCGCTGCCGTTGCTGGCGCGCGGCTCGGCGCTGCGCTTCATGCTGACGCGGCTCTATGACTGGCTGAACACGCCGGCCGGCGCGCTGGTCGTCAAGAAGGATCCGGTCGAGTATCTGCGCAAGATGCGCCACCATCGCCAGGTCGCATCGGCGTACGAATACGGATATGAGGCGCCGTGAAGCACGTCGAGATTTTCACCGACGGGGCCTGTTCAGGCAATCCGGGACCGGGCGGGTGGGGGGTGATCCTGCGCCACGGCACCCACGAGAAGGAACTGTCGGGCGGCGAGGCGGCGACCACCAACAACCGCATGGAGCTGATGGCCGCGATCGCCGGGCTCAATGCGCTCACGCGCCATTGCCGCGTCGACCTTTACACCGACAGTGCCTATGTCCGCGACGGCATCGGCCAGTGGATACACGGCTGGAAGAAGAACGGCTGGCGCACCGCCGACCGCAAGGCGGTCAAGAACGCCGAACTCTGGCAGGAACTCGACGCGGCGCGCCAGCGCCACGACGTCACCTGGCACTGGGTCAAGGGCCATGCCGGCCATCCCGGGAACGAGCGCGCCGACGAACTGGCGCGCAAGGGCATGGAACCGTTCAAGCCGAAGCGCGAAGGCCCTCCGCCGCTGGTCGGGCCGGTCTGATATCGCGCCAGGTTCTTGACGCTGGCACGGCGGAAAAGACCGCCATGGCGGGAGGGATCAAGCCATTGAATGGCTTCTCCAAGCCGCAATCGTCTCGACCTGGTTTGTCGCGTCATGGGCGATGTCGTGCGCGGCGAACGGCACCCATGCCGCCTTGCCACGCGCTATTTGCCGACCGGCGAATTCCAGGCGTTCGATCCAGTCCGTTCGATCGCATCTTGCTCTTTATCTAGAGCAGCCCCAGCATGTGGGCCGCGCCGGAAACGCTGACGCCCGGCTTGTCCTCGATGTTGAGCGCCGACACCACGCCATCGTCCACCAGCATCGAAAACCGCTTGCAGCGAACGCCCATGCCGGCGACGCCAAGGTCGAGTTCAAGCCCGGTCGCGCGGGTGAATTCGGCATTCCCGTCGGCCAGGAACAGCACGCGGCCATTGGCGTTGCTGGCCTTCGACCAGGCGTTCATCACGTGCGGATCATTGACGGCCACCACCGCGATCGTATCGACGCCGCGCGCCAGGATCGCGTCGGCATTTTCCAGATAGCCGGGCAAATGGTTGGCCGAACAGGTTGGCGTGAACGCGCCGGGCACGCCGAATAGCACGACCTTCTTGCCGGCAAAGACATCGGCGACGGAAATCGCCGACATGCCGTCCGGCGTGATGACCCGGAAGGTCGCTTCGGGAAGGCGTTCGCCCGGCTGGATGGTCATGCGTGGCTCCTGGTATCTGGTCAGTTGGGGTTCAATTGCCCGTCGACAGCCATCTGGCTGGCCTTCAGGACATAGTAGAAACCGCTCGGCGGCATGCCGCCCGACAGCGGCGCCGTCGCCGACAGCGAGAACGTGACCTGGCGGCCATCCTGCTTGACGATCCGCGGCAAGCCGAAGACCCAATCCTCGGCGGAGGCGATGAACAGGTCCGGTTGCACCGGGAGCGACGGGATCAGGGCGTCGATGAAGAGGCGGTCGCCGGCAAGCCTGGCGCCGACGACGCCGAAATCAGGCGTCGCGGGCAAGGGCAGGGC
>JBATNB010000277.1:0-9017 GCA_049290135.1 Rhizobiaceae bacterium | reverse complement strand
GGCCAGCAGGGCGGCGGCGGATTCGGTGGCGGCGGCGGCGCGCGCGACCTCGACGACGAAATCCCGTTCTGAGCTCGGCGGCGCGTGGCGGCCATGCGCCAGGCGATCGTCCATGTGCAACTCGTCGTGCCCGACTATGACGAGGCGCTGGCGTTCTATGTCGGCGTGCTCGGGTTTCGCGTCGTCGAGGATACCGCGCAACCCGATGAGGGCAAGCGCTGGGTGGTGATCGAACCGCCGGGCGATGCCGGTGGCGCATCGCTGGTGCTCGGCCGGGCGGGCAACGACGCCCAGCGCGCCGCGATCGGCAACCAGACCGGCGGGCGCGTCTTTCTGTTCCTGTCCACCGATGATTTTGGCCGCGACCACGCGGCCATGACGGCCAAGGGCGTGCGGTTCGTGCGCGAACCGAAGGTCATGGACTATGGAACCGTGGCGGTGTTCGCCGATCCGTTCGGCAATCTGTGGGACCTGGTCGAATTTGCGCCCGGCCATCGCCTCGCGACGAAATGAACGCGGCTTGATTGGCAATCGCCGCTGCGAGGCGGCATAAGGCGTCATGCGCCGGATCGTCCTGCCCGCCTTGCTGCTTGCCGCGCCGGCCCTGGCCGGCGAGGCCGATGTGATCGATGTCCGCTACGCGCAGGCGAGCGACGGCAGCTACGCTTTCGATGTCACGGTCCGCCATGCCGATGAAGGCTGGGACCACTATGCCGACCGCTGGGAGATCGTCGGACCCGACGGCGCGGTGATTGCCGCGCGGGTCCTCCTGCATCCCCATGTCGATGAACAGCCCTTCACCCGTTCGCTGGCCGGCATCGAGATCGCCGAGGAGGTGGCGGAGGTCACGGTGCGTGCCCATGACAGCGTGCACGGCTACGGCGGCGCCGAGGTGACCGTGGCGATGAGGGGAAGCCTCTAGGGTTAGCCCGCCGCCAGCGCCCGGATGCCGTCGGCGACATACTGGACCGCCAGCGCGGCGAGAATGACCCCGAGCAGCCGGGTGAGGATCGAGCGGCCGGTTTCGCCGAGGAAACGGTCGACCCGCTCGGCGACCAGGAACACGGCGAGCACGGCGATCATGCAGGCCAGGATGATGCCGACCAGCGCCGCCCGCCCGGCCGGTTCGCCGAACGCGCCCGACAGAATGATCGTCGCCGAGATGGCGCCCGGACCGGCAATGAGCGGGATTGCCAGCGGGAACGCCGCGATGTCGTGCATCATGTCCTTGGTCACCGCGACCTCGGCGGAGCGTTCCTTGCGCTCGGAGCGTTTGGCGAACACCATCTCGAAGGCGATGGCGAACAGCAGCAGGCCGCCGGCGACACGGAAAGCGGGAACCGTGATGCCGAGCAGAGCCAATACCGCGCGCCCGGCCAGGGCGAACAGCACCAGAACCGCGAAGGCGATCACCACCGACCGCAGGCCGACGCTGCGGCGCTGCGCGCGGTCCATGCCGCGGGTGACGCCAAGAAACAGCGGCGCCAGCCCGATCGGATCGATCGTGACGATCAGCGCGGTGAAGGCGTTGATGAGCGCGTCAAGGCCGGGCATGAGCAAGGGTTCCGCCGGCTGGACGCCGGTTCAGCCATTGTGGGCGCGAACCGTCGAAAGCGCCAGAGGCGAACGCGGATGCAGGACGAGCGCGGCACCGGCGGCCACCATCGCCGCGGTGACGCCGAACTGGACCAGCGCCTCCGCCGTGCCGAGCCCGGCGCTCTGGATGTCCTTGCCGTTGAAGAAGGCCGCCTTCTCGAACATCGAATCATGCGAGATGAACAGCAGCGCCACGAGATTGTTGGCAAAATGCGCGCCCATGGCGGCGGCCAGCGACCCGGTGCGCACCACGAACCAGGTCAGGACGAGCGCGAACACCAGGATCGCGCCGACCATCGCCAGATTGATCCCCATGTCGCCGCTGCCGCGCCAGTGCAGCGCGGCGAAACCGAGCGCCGGCAGCAGGCCCCAGACCAGCGGCGAACGGAATCGGTGGCCGAGCAATTGCGGGAGATAGCCGCGGAAGAACACTTCCTCGCCGCTGGTCTGCACGGCGAGCGTGGCGAAGATGACGACGGCAAGCAGCAGCCATTCGGCAAACGGCACCGGATTGCGGACCGTGTCGGGGTCCATGGCCAGGCTCGCTAGCTGCACCAGGAACGGCAGGATGGCGAAGGCGGCGAAGGCGCGCCAGAAATCGCCGCCGACGAAGCCATGCGCCGACAGCACCGAGCGGAGGCCGCGCTTCTGGAACAGGCGCACCGCCGCCCACACGCCGATCCACATGCCGCCGAGCGAGAGCAACAGCATCACCAGCCCGGTTCGTGTCCGGGTGAACCGCAGGAATGTCGAAGCCGGATCGGCGAAGTCGAACGAGGCGAAACCGAACCGCGACGCGACCAGCAGGCCGGCAAGGCCGAGCGTGAAGGCAAGCAGCGTCGCCAGCATCCAGATGACCAGCACCGTGGCGATGCCGAAGGTGAACCGCCAAAGGCCGGTGCGGCCTTCCGCGGCGCGGTCGGTCCAGGCGGTGAAATGCGGGGTATTCCAGATCGCCATCATCTTCTCCGTGCCGGATTCCGGGCGGGTGTCCGGGCGCCGCGCCGAACGTCAAGCCGGATCGCAACATAGTCGCGCAAGCGTCACCAAATCCTTGCCGAATCGGTGGACGCCGCCCTTCGCCGGACCGGCTTCGCGTGGCGGTGCACCCCCCTTTCCTGTAAGAAGGGGCAAGTGATTCCCCGGCAAGGACATTTTCGCTTTTGACCGATCAGAGACCGCCCATCGACGACGGCGAAAACGCCAGCGGCGTCGAGCCCATTTCCATCATCGAGGAAATGCAGCGTTCCTACCTCGATTACGCCATGAGCGTGATCGTGAGCCGGGCGCTGCCCGACGTGCGCGACGGCCTGAAGCCGGTTCACCGGCGCATTCTCTTTGCCAGCCATGAAAGCGGTTACCACTGGAACCGCAAATATGTGAAATCGGCGCGCCCGGTCTCCGACGTGATGGGCAAATACCATCCGCACGGCGACGCCTCCATCTACGATGCGCTGGTGCGCATGGCGCAGGACTGGTCGATGCGGCTGCCGCTGGTCGACGGGCAGGGCAATTTCGGCTCCATCGACGGCGATCCGCCGGCGGCCATGCGCTACACCGAAGCGCGGCTGACCAAGAGCGCGCACGAACTGCTGGAAGACATCGACAAGGACACGGTCGATTTCCAGGAGAATTACGACGCCTCCGCCAGCGAGCCGAAGGTGCTGCCGGCGCGGTTTCCCAACCTGCTCGTCAATGGCGCCGGCGGCATTGCCGTGGGCATGGCCACCAACATCCCGCCGCACAATCTCGGCGAGGTGATCGACGCGGTCGTCGCGATCATGGAAAACCCGGCCATCGAGCTGCCGGACCTCATGGACATCATTCCCGGCCCGGATTTTCCCACCGGCGGCCTGATCCTCGGCCGGTCCGGCATCTATTCGGCCTATTCGACCGGGCGCGGCTCGATCCTGATGCGCGGCCGCGCCGCCATCGAGCCCATGCGCGGCGATCGCGAGCAGATCGTCATCACCGAGGTGCCGTTCCAGGTCAACAAGGCCTCGATGATCGAGAAGATGGCCGAACTCGTCCGCGACAAGCGGATCGAGGGCATCTCCGACATCCGCGACGAGTCCGACCGCCAGGGCTACCGGGTGGTGGTGGAACTGAAGCGCGACGCGCCGGCCGACGTGGTGCTGAACCAGCTGTACCGGTTCACGCCGCTGCAGACCTCGTTCCCGGCCAACATGGTGGCGCTCAACGGCGGCAAGCCGGAACAGCTCACGCTGATCGACATGCTGAAGGCCTTTGTCGCCTTCCGCGAGGAGGTGGTGGGCCGGCGCACGCGCTACCTGCTGCGCAAGGTGCGCGACAGGGCGCACGTGCTCGTGGGCCTGGCGATCGCGGTCGCCAACATCGACGAGGTCATCGAACTCATCCGCCGCGCGCCCGATCCGGCCGCGGCGCGCGAACGCCTGATGGATCGCCGCTGGCCGGCCGAATCCGTCGAGGCGCTCATCCAGCTCATCGACGATCCCCGCCATCGCATCAACGAGGACGGCACCTACAATCTGTCGGAGGAACAGGCGCGCGCCATCCTCGAACTGCGCCTGCAGCGCCTGACGGGTCTCGGCCGCGACGAGATCGCCGACGAATTGGGCGTCATCGGCAAGGAAATCGCCGAATATCTCGACATCCTGTCGTCGCGTGCCCGCATCCGGGCGATCATCAGGGACGAACTGATGGCGTTGCGCGCCGAGTTCGCCACGCCGCGCCGCACGGAGATCGCCGATGGCGGCGCGGACATGGAGGACGAGGACCTCATCGCCCGCGAGGACATGGTCGTCACCGTCACCCATGGCGGCTACATCAAGCGCGTGCCGTTGTCGGTGTACCGGGCGCAGAATCGCGGCGGCAAGGGCCTGACCGGCATGGCGACGAAGGAGGAGGATTTCGTCACCCGCCTGTTCGTCGCCTCCACCCACGCGCCGATCCTGTTCTTCACCTCCAAGGGCATCGTCTACAAGGAAAAGGTCTGGCGGCTGCCGATCGGCACGCGCACGGCGCGCGGCAAGGCGCTGGTCAATTTGCTGGCGGTCGATTCCGGCGAGCGCATCACCTCGATCCTGCCGCTGCCGGAAGACGAGACGGCATGGTCGTCGCTCGACGTGATGTTTGCCACGTCGCGCGGCACCGTGCGCCGCAACAAGCTCAGCGATTTCGTGCAGGTCAACCGCAACGGCAAGATTGCCATGAAGCTGGAGGAGGATGGCGACGAAATCCTCTCGGTGCAGATCTGCACGGAGAGCGATGACGTGCTGCTGACCGCCGATTCCGGCCAGTGCATCCGCTTCCCCGTCGCCGATGTGCGCGTCTTCGCCGGCCGCTCGTCCGTCGGCGTGCGCGGCATCCAGATGGCCGCCACTGACCGCATCATCTCCATGGCGATCCTCGCCGGCTCGGACGCAAGCCCGGCCGAGCGCGCCGCCTATCTCAAGCGCTCCATCTTCGAGCGGCGGGCGGCCGGCGCCGACGATGCCGAGGACGTGTCGCTGGTCGGCGAGGAGGTGGCGGGCGACGCCGAACTGTCCGAGGAGCGCTACCTGGCCCTCAAGGGAGCCGAGCAGTTCGTGCTCACCGTTTCGGAGTTCGGCTACGGCAAGCGGTCGTCGTCCTATGATTTCCGCCTCACCGGCCGTGGCGGCAAGGGCATCCGCGCCACTGACCTGTCCAAGACCGACGAGATCGGCCGGCTGGTGGCGGCGTTCCCGGTGGAGACCGCCGACCAGATCATGCTGATCTCGGATGGCGGCCAGATCATCCGCGTCCCGGTCGGCGGCATCCGCATGGCCAGCCGCGCCACCAAGGGCGTCACCATCTTCAACACCGCAGAGAGCGAGAAGGTCGTGTCGGTCGAACGGATCCCCGATGCCGGCGGCGACGAGGACGAAGCTGACACGCCGGCGGATGCCTGACCGGGGCGGGATCAGGCACGCGACAGCCGACGACCTCGCGCTCGTCACCAGGATGACGGCCGACGCATACGCGCCATGGACCGAATTGCTCGGCGCGCCGCCGATTCCCGTGCGCGAGGACTATCTGCCCCGCATCGAGCGCGGCGAAGTCCGCATTCTCGAGCGCTCCGGCCAGCCGGCAGGGCTTCTCGTCGTCGAGACCCATCCCGATCACCTGATGATCTTTTCCGTGGCGGTCGCGCGTCGGTTCCAGGGATTGGGGTTCGGCATCCATCTGCTGCGCCACGCCGAGGATCTGGCCCGCGCCGCCGGGGTGGGCGAACTGCGCCTCTACACCAACGCCCGGATGGACAGGAACATCGCGCTCTACAAATCCTTCGGCTACCGCGAGACCGGACGGCGGCCGAATCCGGTGCGTCCGGACTGGGTCATCGTCGACATGGCCAAGGGCCTGCCGGCCGGCGCCGCCTGAGCGACGCCCGGGGCGTCAGCGGCCCCGGCGCGCTTCCTCGCCGATCGCCTTCGCCGTTGCCACGATCATCACCGCCATCATCACCAGGGCCAGAACAAAGATCGGCATCGCATCCTCCTGCCTTCACGATGCATGCGTGGTCATGACAGCGCAAAAGGTTCACGGCCGGCTTGTCTTTTTCCCGGGCAATTGAATCGAATGCCGCGGCCGGGCAACCGGCGCGGCGCGCGGCGCGCAAACGACGCTTCCCTCGCGCCAAATTGCGGTCTAGAAGGCGCGCATGACCTCGCGGATCGCCATCTATGCCGGCTCTTTCGACCCGTTGACCAACGGGCATCTCGATGTCATTCGCGCCGCGTTGTCGATCTGCGACACGCTCTACATCGCCATCGGCATCCACCCGGCCAAGAAGCCGATGTTCTCGTTCGAGGAGCGCCTCAAGCTCATTCACGCCGCCTGCGACGTCGAACTCGGCGCCGATGCGGCCAGGCTGCGCGTTGTCGCGTTCGACGGCCTCGTCATCGACAGCGCGCGCCAGCACGGCGCGACGGTGATGATCCGCGGCCTGCGCGACGGCACCGATCTCGACTACGAGATGCAGATGGCCGGCATGAATGAAACCATGGCGCCGGACCTGCAGACCGTGTTCCTGCCGGCAAGCCCGTCGGTGCGCACCATTACCGCCACATTGGTGCGCCAGATCGCCTCCATGGGCGGCGATGTGCGGCCCTTCGTGCCGCATGCGGTGGCCACCGCATTGGCCGCCAAATTCCCGTCCTGAGCTTTTTCAAGGAGTTTTCCGTGCTCAAACGCCTCGCGCTTGCCTCGCTTCTTGCCCTTTCCGCCGCGTTCCCGGCATGGGCCGCCGATCCCGAGAACACCCTGGTCATCACGCTCAAGGATGGCGACGTGACGGTGGCGCTGCGCCCCGATCTGGCGCCCAGGCACGTCGAGCGGCTGAAGGAACTGGCGCGGGAAGGCGCCTACGACAATGTCGCCTTCCACCGCGTCATCGAGGGCTTCATGGCGCAGACCGGCGATGTCCAGTTCGGCGACATGGAGGACGGGTTCAACCCCGGCCGCGCCGGCCTGGGCGGCTCCGACAAGCCCGATCTCCCGGCCGAGTTCTCCGGCGAGAAATTCCTGCGCGGCGTCGTCGGCATGGCCCGGGCGACCGCGCTCGATTCCGCCAACTCGCAGTTCTTCATCATGTTCGTGCCCTATCCGTCGCTGAACGGCGAATACACGATCGTCGGTGAGGTCGAGAGCGGCATGGAGGCCGTCGACAAGATCAAGCGCGGCGACGAGGCGTCGAACGGCGTCGTCGACCAGCCCGACCGGATGATCCGGGTCGTGGTCGCCGCCGACAAGAAGTGATTGAAATCCAAAGGAAAAGCAGATGGCCGAGATCAAGGACAAGGATAACGCGCTGATCATGGAGACGACCCGGGGCAAGGTCGTCATCGAACTGTTCCCGGACCTGGCGCCGGGGCACGTCGCGCGCATCAAGGAACTGGCGCGCGAAGGCGCCTATGACGGCGTCGTTTTCCATCGCGTCATCGAGGGCTTCATGGCCCAGACCGGCGACGTGAAGTTCGGCAAGTCGGGCGGCAAGGACTTCCATCCGGCGCGCGCCGGCATGGGCGGCTCCGACAAGCCCGACCTCAAGGCCGAATTCTCCAACATGAACCATGGCCGCGGTACCTGCTCGATGGCGCGCGCCCAGAACCCGAACTCGGCCAATTCGCAGTTCTTCATCTGCTTCGGCGACGCCTCGTTCCTCAACCGGCAATACACGGTCTGGGGCCAGGTGATCGAGGGCATGGAGAATGTCGACAAGATCAAGCGCGGCGAACCGGTTGTCGATCCCGACAAGATCGTCTCCATCAAGGTCGCGGCGGACGCCTGACCGATGAAACGGGCCGCCGCCGCTGCCATTCTTGCCCTCGGTTTTGCCGGTTCCGCGCATGCGACCGGCGAAATCCTCTGCGCCTCGGCGGATGGCGAGGTGGCGGTCGATCTGCTCGTCGGGCGCACCGAGGCGCTCGTGGTGCTGCGCGCGATGGTCACGGTCGGCGGGGAAAGCTGGTCGAGCGACCCCGCGGTCGTGCCCGGCACGGCGATCGCGCTTGGCCAGGGCTTCGAGGGCGACGGCATGCTGCTCGTCGACCTTCTCGACGAACCGGCCGGCGCCATTGTCGCGCGCCTGCGGGCATTCACGCTGTCGGACGCTGACGCCTACGCCTCCGGCGGCGTGTTTTCGCTGAAGGGCAAGGGCGCCTTCGTCGTGGACTGCTCTGAACGGGGATGAAGGTCGATCGCTTCGATTTCGACCTGCCGGACGACCGGATCGCACTGAGGCCGGCCGAACCGCGCGATGCCGCGCGCCTGCTGGTGATCGAGCCGGGCAGGGCGCTCGCCGACCGGCTCGTGCGCGACCTGCCGGCGTTGCTCAGGCCCGGCGATGCGCTGGTCTTCAACGACACCCGTGTCATCCCGGCGCAATTGTTCGGCCGGCGCGAGCGTGACGGCCAGTCCGCCTCGGTCGAGGCGACGCTGCACATGCGGGTAGCCGGCGATCGCTGGCGCGCCTTCCTGCGGCCATCGAAGCGGGTCAGGGCCGGCGAACGCATCCGTTTCGGCCCCGACGGCGAGGCGTGCGCGTTCGGTTCGCTGGACGCCACGGTCGCCGAAAAGGGCGAAGGCGGCGAGGCGCTGCTGGTTTTCGACCTGTCGGGGCCGGCGCTCGACGAGGCCATTCGCCTGAACGGCCATGTGCCGCTGCCTCCCTATATCGCGTCGAAGCGCGGCGATGACGCCCGCGACCAAAGCGACTACCAGACCATGTTCGCCCGCGCCGACGGCGCCGTCGCGGCACCGACGGCCGGGCTGCATTTCACGCCGGAACTGGTGGCGGCGCTGGAAGCCCGCGGCGTGTCCCGGCATTTCGTGACGCTGCATGTCGGGGCCGGCACCTTCCTGCCGGTCAAGGCCGACGAGACCAGCGGCCACCGCATGCATGCCGAACTTGGCAC
>JBATNB010000276.1:0-9303 GCA_049290135.1 Rhizobiaceae bacterium | reverse complement strand
ATGTCGCGCGCGGTGATTTCCGGCATCAGCCCCATTACCGCCTGCTCGATGCGCCGCTCCACCGGCGTCTTGTCGGCGTCGGCGTCCGACACGCAGCCCGGCCCGCCGCCGACGATCACCCCGGCATGGTCGGCAAGGCGCAGGTCACCGGGCAGCGCCTCGCGGTCAAGCCGGATGCGCCGCGCCCGCGCCGGATCGAGCCCGCCCTTGGCAAGGAACGCCTCGAACTCGTTGTCGGCGGCCTCCGTCTCGGGGCGCAATTGCAGGATCAGGAACGGATTCATCGTCCGCCACCGGTAAAGCGCCTGCCCCGCTCCGGCAAGGCCTGTGCGTTCGTGTCAAAACGAATTGTAAAAAAACGACAGAATGACAAACTCCTGATACCGCATTGCAACATTTTGACTCTTTTCCGCCGTTCGGACGGCGGGTTTCCCATGACAATTGCCCCGATCTCAGGCATTCGGTCGCTGGAAACATCCTGCCCCGCGGCGCGGGCTGATGCTGCAACGCACCCGTCCCCGCCGCCGTGACAGGAATTTACAAGGTTAACCAGCGAGGAACCGGACATGACCTACGCCAAGGACATCCAGGACGCGGCCCGCCTCATCGGCGCACAGAACGGCACGTGGAACGCCATCGATCCCGAGGCCGTCGCCCGCATGAAGGCCATGAACCGCTTCAGGACCGGCCTCGACATCGCCCGCTACACCGCCAGGATCATGCGCGCCGACATGGCCGCCTATGACCGCGACCCGGCCAATTACACCCAGTCGCTCGGCTGCTGGCATGGCTTCATCGGCCAGCAGAAGATGATCTCCATCAAGAAGCATTTCGGCACCACCAAGGGCCGGTATCTCTATCTGTCCGGCTGGATGGTGGCGGCGCTGCGCTCCGAGTTCGGCCCCCTGCCCGACCAGTCCATGCACGAGAAGACCTCGGTGCCGGCCCTGATCGAGGAACTCTACACCTTCCTGCGCCAGGCCGATGCGCGCGAACTCAACCTGCTGTTCCGTGATCTCGACGCGGCGCGCAATGCCGGCAACGCCATCCGCGAGAAGGAAATCCTTTCCGCCATCGAGAACCACGAGACCCATGTCGTGCCGATCGTCGCCGATATCGATGCCGGCTTCGGCAATGCCGAGGCGACCTACCTGCTCGCAAAAAAGATGATCGAGGCGGGCGCCTGCGCGCTGCAGATCGAGAACCAGGTCTCCGACGAGAAGCAGTGCGGCCACCAGGACGGCAAGGTCACCGTGCCGCACGAAGTGTTCCTCGCCAAGGTGCGCGCCTGCCGCTACGCCTTCCTCGAACTCGGCGTCGAGGACGGCATCATCGTCACCCGCACCGACTCGCTCGGCGCCGGGCTGACCCAGCAGCTGGCCTATTCCAATGTTCCTGGCGATATCGGCGACCAGTACAATGCCTTCCTCGATTGCGAGGAGGTCTCCGCCGACGATCTTCGGTCCTCCGACGTGGTCATCAAGCGCGACGGCAAGCTGCTGCGTCCCAAGCGCCTGCCCTCCAACCTCTACATGTTCCGCCAGGGCACCGGCGAGGATCGCTGCGTGCTCGACTGCGTCACCTCGCTGCAGAATGGCGCCGACCTGCTGTGGATCGAGACCGAGAAGCCGCATATCGGCCAGATCAAGGGCATGGTCGACCGCATCCGCGAGGTCATCCCCAATGCCAAGCTGGTCTACAACAATTCGCCCTCGTTCAACTGGACGCTCAACTTCCGCCAGCAGGTGTATGACGCCTGGGCGAAGGACGGCCGCGACGTGTCGGCCTATGACCGGGCGAAGCTGATGAGCGTCGACTATGACGCGACCGATCTCGCCATCGAGGCCGACAACCGCATCCGCTCGTTCCAGCGCGACGCGGCGCGCGATGCCGGCATCTTCCATCACCTGATCACGCTGCCGACCTACCACACGGCGGCGCTGTCGACCGACAATCTCGCCCGGGAATATTTCGGCACCGAGGGCATGCTCGGCTACGTCAAGAACGTGCAGCGCGCCGAAATCCGCCAGGGCATCGCCTGCGTCAAGCACCAGAACATGTCGGGCTCCGACATCGGCGACGACCACAAGGAATATTTCGCCGGCGAGGCGGCGCTGAAGGCCGGCGGCGCCCACAACACCATGAACCAGTTCGCCGCCTGAGACCGGCGGGAATCTTCGGGTCACGACGGGCGGGCCGGCAGCGGCCCGCTCTTTTTTCGCCTTGATCCGGCCGCGGCGCGGTGACAGCCTTCCCCCGGGGCACACAACATCCGAGGGAGTTTCAACCATGCGCCTGGCCTTGACTGCCGCACTGCTGTTTTCCGCCCTGCCCGCCTTCGCCGCCGACCATGCCGTCGAGATCAAGGGCATGAAGTTCGTGCCCGCCGCGATCGAGGTCGCCGCCGGTGACACCATCACCTTCACCAATGCGGACGCCGCGCCGCACACCGCGACCGCCGGCGATGGCGCCTTCGACACCGGCCGGCTCAACAAGGGCCAGTCGGCGACGGTGACCGTGGCGGCGGCGGGCGACCACGCCTATGTGTGCAAGATCCACCCGATGATGAAGGGCACGGTGACGGCGAAGTAAGCGCCGAAACGGGGGCAGTCGGCTTTTTCGTCGCGCATCCGGCGGGGCATTCCGCCACTCGACGGAACATAGACTGTCCCCGCTATTCAGGCCCGTTCCCAGCGGTCGAGGAAATCGGCGATGGGCAGCGCCTGCATGTCCGGCACCGCCGCGGCGAGCTTGTCATCGTCCCAGTCCCACCACGAAAGCCGCTCGATCCGCGCCGCGATTTCAGGCGGGAACCGCCGCCGCAGCGGCCGGGCCGGCACGCCGGCGACGATCGTGTACGGGGCGACATCGCCGGTCACGACCGCGTTGGCGCCGATCACCGCGCCATTGCCGATATTCACGCCGGGCATGATCACCGCGCCGTGGCCGACCCAGGCATCGTTGCCGAAGGTCACCCGCCTGGCCCGTCGCCGCGCCCGGAATGCCTGGTCGACGCCGAGGAACTTGAAATATTCGTTCGGCCGGTAGGAAATCTTGTGCTGGGTGATCCGTTCGAGCGGATGCTCCAGCGCATTGATGCGCACATTGGCCGCGACCGCGCAGAACTTGCCTAGGGTGGCGTGGATCACCTCGCCGCCGCGCTCGAAATAGCTGTAATCGCCGACCTCGACATCGCGCAGGATCACCCGCTCGCCGACGACCACGCGCCGGGCGAGGCGGCATCCCTTCAGCTCGGCGGTCGGATGGATCTTCGGTTGGGTGGCGGCGGCGTCCATCAGCGGGACAGTCTGCATTGGCGACGGCATGGCGATGCCGTATCGGACCCGCATTCGGCGGAAAAGTAAACTCTCCGCGCTATTGCGGCTTGCCTTTCGCCCAGGTCACCGCCTGGCCGTAGAGCGGCACGGTCGAGATCGACATCTTCGCCGACCCGTCCTGCACCTGGCGCGAATGCGACAGGTAGATCAGCGTGTCGTTTTTCTTGTCGTAGATGCGGTTGACGACCTGCTGCTTCCAGATCAGCGAGATGCCCTGGTTGAACACCTCCTCGCCATCCTCCGACAGGTCAATGTCGCCGATGGCGATCGGGCCGGTCTGGCGACAGGCGATCGAGGAGTCGGAAGGCTCCTCGAACCAGTTGCCCTTGCTCAGCCGGTCGATCACGCCGCGATCGAAATAGGCGATATGGCAGGTAACGCCGGTGACTTCGGGATCGCTGATCGCCTCGATGAGAATGTCGTTGCCGGTCCAGTCGACGCCCACCTCGCCGACCTGTTCGGCGACGGCGGCGGACGAGAATCCGGCCACGAGAAGCGGCAGGAGAACACGGGAAAAGCGCAGCATGATGACCCCCTCGGGGAACGCCGAAATGGCGTCCCTCACATGGCGCCTGCGACGGCAGGGTTCAAGACTGCGCCTTCACCATTCTGCGCATCACGTCGGTGCGGAACCAGAAATGCTGGGCCAGCGCGCCGACCACGTGCAGCAGAACGAGAAGCAGCAGCACGATGCGCGCGAACGAGTGTCCCGCCGCCGCCAGTTCGATCTGGCCGAACCACGCCGCCGCGCCGGAAATCGGCATGCCGAGCACGAGCAGGTAGAGCACGATGTGCGTACCGTTGGCGACAAGCTTGAGCGCCGCCGGTTCCTTCTCCGGCAGTTCCGGCGCCCCGCGCGTCACCTTGAGATAGATGCGCCATGCGGCGAACAGGAATATCGCCGCGCCGCCGATGACATGCAGCTGCGCCATCAGCGGATCGGATCCGGCCAGCGGCACCCCCTCTTCCGGCCGATAGACCCGGATCATCGCTTCATGCCCGATGAACTGGAGCGCCACGAGGACGAACACCACCCAGTGCAGGATGATCTGGGTGCGCGAATAACCTTGGGTAGTCTTGATGGCCATGATTCCCTCCATGAGGACGGCCACGGTTAGGCCGTCCCCGGCGGGGCGGGCAAGTGAAAAATCGTTAATCCGTCGCAAGCGGCTCCACCGCCCTGGTGTAGAGATGCCAGGTCGCGTGGCCCAGGATCGGGATGACGAACACCAGCCCGGCGAAGAACGGCAGCGATCCGATGATGACCAGCAGGGTCACCACGAGCCCCCATCCGAGCATGACCGGCGGGTTGAGGAAGACCGCCTGCACCGAAGTGATGAGTGCCGTGACGAAGTCGATCTCGCGGTCCAGCAGCAGCGGGATCGAGATCACGGTGATCGAGAACAGGAGCAGCGCCAGCGCCGCGCCGACGATGTGGCCGATGATGAGGAACATCCAGCCCTCCGGCGTGGAAGTCACGACGGTCACGAACTTGTCCAGCGTCGAGAACGATTTCGATCCGAGGAAGATCGCCACCAGCAGCCGCACCTGGTACAGCCACACCCAGAACACGAACAGCATTACGAATGCCATCCACGACAGCTCCCGGCGGCGCTGCGCCCAGATTGTCGGCCAGATATCGCCCCAGCGCGCTTCCTCGCCGCGTGCCCGGCGTCGCGACACCTCGTAGAGCCCGACTGCGAGGAAGGGCCCGACAAGCGGGAAGCCGATGGCGAAGGGATAGACCAGCCATGAGGCATCGAGCCACATCACGCTCGCCACGATCATCAGCCCGATCAGCCCGATGATCGCGCCGATCGCCAGTCCGCATTGCGGCGCGTTGCGGAAATCCTCGATCCCGAGGCGGAGGGCGTCCCTGATGTCGTCGCGTTCGACTCGGCGGGCCTTTGGCGGGCGGACGGGCGTGGTCATGCGTTTCTCCCCAATGATCATTGTCCGGTCGATGATGACGACCGGCGACGTTTCGCCCGGTTTCCCGCCGGCCATGAAACCGGTAGTATGGCCATTATGCAAGCCATTGCCTCCCGCCCGACGTTCATTTTGTTTGCCGCCGCCCTGGCAGCGGCGGCGGTGGGCGCCGGTCTGGCCGGCTGGCTGGACCAGGGTGCCGAGATGTTCCTCACCCTGGCCGAGGCCGGATTGGCCTGGTGCTTCTGAACAATTCCCGCGGATGACATGACGATGAAAAAGGCCCTTCTGTTCGTGGTCCTCGCCCTTGCCGGCGCGCTCGGCTACCTCGCCTTCCTGTGGATGGCGCCCGGCGGCGGCGGCGACCGGTATGCCGGCGACTTCGCGCTCGTCGACCACCACGGCAACGCCATCACCCGCGCCGCGCTCGATGGTCACCCGACGCTGGTGTTCTTCGGCTTCACCCACTGCCCGGAAATCTGCCCGACCACCCTGTTCGAGATGAGCCGCTGGTTCGAGGAACTCGGCGCCGAGGGCGCCCCGCTCAAGGCGTTCTTCTTCACCGTCGATCCGGAGCGCGACACGCCGGGACTGCTCGGACCCTATGTCACCGCGACGACCGATCGCGTCACCGGCATCACCGGCGATCCCGAACCGGTCTGGGCCAACGCGAAAGCGTTCAACATCTTCTGGCGCAAGGTGCCGCTTGAGGGCGGCGACTACACGATGGATCACACCGCCTCCGTCATCCTGCTCAAGCCGGACGGATCCTTCTTCGGCACGATCGCCTATGGCGAAGCGCTGGATTCGGCGGTGGCGAAACTGCGTCGCCTGCTCGCGGCATCCTGAACTGCCTCGACAGCGCGGCGCCGGCATGATTGAACGCCGCACCTCCCGGAGAATGTGACGCCATGCCACAGGTCCTGTTGACCCGCACCCTGCCGCGCGACGGGGCCGAAGCCGCCTATGCGCTGGCCTGTTCGCTGTTCGATGACGACGCCTATCCCGTGGCGATCCGCGAGGTGGATGAGAAGGCCGATATCCACGAAGTCTCGATCTATGTCGACGAGGACGAGGCCGAATTCGCGCTCGCGCGGCTGACGGCCGCCGGAGCGGACGGGTTCGCCGTCGTGCCGCTCCCCGACATCGACTGGGTGCGCCATTCGCTGGATGGCCTGAAGCCGGTAAGCGCCGGTCGCTTCCATGTCCATGGCGCGCACGACCGCGCCGAGGGTCGGCCCGGCCGTATCGGCATCGAAATCGAGGCCGGCCTCGCCTTCGGCACCGGGCATCACGGAACGACGGCCGGTTGCCTGATCGTGTTGTCGAAACGGCTTGCCGCGCGCAGGCCGCGGCGCGTGCTCGATGTCGGTACGGGATCGGGCGTCCTGGCGATCGCGGTGGCGCGGCTGGCGCGCGTTGCCGTTCTGGCGACCGACATCGATCCCGTCGCCACCACCGTCGCGCACGACAATGCCCGGCACAACGAGGTTGGCGGGCTGGTCACGACGCTTACGGCGACCGGCCTGTCGCATCCGGCCATCGCGGCTCGCGGCCCCTATGACCTGATTGTCGCCAACATCCTGGCAAGACCGCTGATGCGGCTCGCACCGGGCATGGCGCGGCATCTGGAGCCTGGCGGGGATCTGGTATTGTCGGGAATTCTGGCCAGCCAGCGCCGGCAGGTGATCGCCGCCTACGCGGCGCAGCGCATCCGCCACGTCTCGACGCTGGAGCGGGACGGTTGGGTCACGCTGCGCATGACCCGGTAGGCCATCAGCGCGCAGGCGTGCGGTCGAGCGCTTCCAGATAGGGCCGGCCATAGGCGTTGGCCTGACGGCAGCGGGCTTCAGCGAGGATCGAGAAAACGCGGACAATGAGGGACGGACGGGCGGTCATCGGACTTTTCCTTTTGCTTCCCTCCTCATTTAGGTGGTTTGCTGCAGTGCACAATGGCATTCCGCGCATGGCAGGGCTGCGCCGCGCGCAGGGACGGAACGGCCGCGTTGCGTGAACGGGACCGCTTGGCTACGGTCAATTTCCGTCTGGGAGAAGGGAATCGATGTTTCAGCAATTCGACGCGGTATCCGATCCCGGCAATGGCGCATCGCGCATCGCCGCCCTGCGCGACAAGCTTGCGAGCCTGGGCGTCGATGGCTTCCTGGTGCCGCGTTCCGACGAGCATCAGGGGGAATATGTCGCCGCCTCGGCGGAGCGGTTGCGCTGGCTGACGGGGTTCTCCGGGTCCGCCGGCATTGCTCTCGTGCTGCGTGACCGGGCCGTGATCTTCGTTGACGGACGCTATACACTGCAGGTCCGCGACCAGACCGACCCCGGCACGTTCAGCTATGATGATCTCGTCGCCAACCCGCCGGCGAAATGGCTCGAGACCAACGGTTCTGGACTGCGGATCGCCTTCGATCCGTGGCTGCATACCACCGGGGAGGCCCGCACCTTGCGCGAGGCACTGGCGCTGGCCGGCGGCGAACTGGTGCCGCTGCCCGCCAATCCGGTCGATGCCATCTGGAATGAAAGGCCGGCGCCGCCCATGTCGCCGGTCGCCATTCATGACGTCCGCCATGCCGGCAAGCTGGCGCGCGACAAGCTGGCCGAGCTTTCCGCCGGACTGAAGGATGCGCGCTGCGACCTGGCGGTGTTGACCGACCCGTCGTCCCTGGCCTGGGCCTTCAACATTCGCGGCAACGACGTGCCGCACACGCCGCTGTCGCTGGGCTTCGCCATCCTGTCGTCGACCGCCGAGCCGCGCCTCTATCTCGATCAGCGCAAGCTCGACCGCACGACCCGCGCCTACCTCACCCAGTTGGCCACGCTGTGCCCGCCGGAAGCGCTTGAGTCCGACCTGACCGTGCTCGCGGTCGGCAAGCGCGTCGGCCTCGATCCGCAACTGGCGGCCGAACGCCTGCGCCACCTCGTGGAAACGGCCGGCGGCAAGGTAACGGAGACCGCTGACCCCGCCCGCCTGCCGCGCGCCATGAAGAATGCCGCCGAGATCAATGGCGCGCGCGCCGCGCATCGCCGCGACGGTGCCGCGCTTTGCGACTTTCTCGCCTGGCTCGCCGTCCAGTCGCCCGGCCTTGACGAGATCGGCGCCGCCCGCAAGCTCGAAGCCTGCCGGATCTCCACGGGAGAGCGGCTCGGCGAACCGCTAAAGGACCTCTCCTTCGATACGATTGCCGGGACGGGGCCGAATGGCGCCATCATGCACTACCGCGTCACCCACGCCACCAACCGGGCGGTACGTGACGGCGAACTGTTTCTCATCGATTCCGGCGGCCAGTATCGCGACGGCACCACCGACGTCACGCGCACGATGATCTTCGGGACACCCACCGGGGAAATGCGCCGGCGCTACACCCTCGTGCTCAAGGGCCTGATCGCGATTTCGGCGATCCGCTTTCCGGCCGGCACTCGCGGCATGGACATCGACGTTCTGGCGCGGCGTGCCCTGTGGATGGCCGGCTTCGACTTCGCCCACGGAACCGGCCATGGCGTCGGCTCCTACCTGTCCGTGCATGAAGGCCCTCAGCGGATCGCCAAGACCGGCACGCCGGTCCTGAGGGAGGGCATGTTCCTGTCCAACGAGCCGGGCTACTACAAGCCGGGCGTATACGGGATCAGGCTGGAGAACCTCATCATCGTCACGCCGGCGACGGAAATTCCCGGTGGCGAAATGCCCATGCACGGGTTCGAGACGCTGACGCTGGCGCCATTCGATCGCCGGCTGATCGACACGACCCTCTTCACGCGCGAGGAACTGGTGTGGCTCGACGCCTACCATGCCCGCGTGCTCGACGAGATCGGCCCGTTGCTGCTGGCGAGAAACCGCGAGTGGCTCGTGGCCGCCTGCGCGCCCTTCGAGAACAGGTCCTCGACCTAGGGCCGCGACAGGCCCTAGAAACCGGCCTGGCGCCCGACGACCAGCACGATCGCGGCGAGAATGAACGCCGGCAGCAGCGACAGCCGCAGGCTCAGCCCGGCCATCGTGGCCAGCGCCGCCAGTTCCGCCGGGCTGCCC
>JBATNB010000275.1:0-3383 GCA_049290135.1 Rhizobiaceae bacterium | reverse complement strand
GAACCGCACGGGCGCGAACGCCGAACAGGTGGCGGCCACGCTGCGCGCCGAAGGAATGGCGGCCGAGGCCGTTTCCGACCTTGAAGCGGCGGCACGGCGCGCCGACGTGATTTCCACCTGCACGATTTCGAGCACGCCGCTGGTGCGCGGCGCCTGGCTTGGGCCGGGAACGCATGTCGATCTGGTCGGCGCGTTCGCCCCGTCCATGCGGGAAAGCGACGACGAGGTGATGCGGCGCGGTCGCGTGCACGTCGACACGATGGCCGGCGCCACGAAGGAAGCCGGCGACATCGTGCAGGCGCTGGCCTCGGGGGCGTTGACGGCGGAGCGGATCGAGGGCGATCTCTTTGGACTGTGCCGCGCCGGGATCGGCCGAAGGCGAGACGCGAGCGACATCACCGTGTTCAAGTCGGTCGGCGCGGCGATCGAGGACCTTGCCGGCGGCATCCTGGTTTATCGGCGCCTTTCGGCCTGAGCGGCTCGGTTGCGCCGCCGGTCCGGCTGTGGCAGAAGCCGCCACGCCCGACGGAGTTTGCGAACCCCTTGCGAAAATCCCGCAACGACAGGCGCGCGGTGCCGGCCGCGACCACCGATTCGCAAGCGCACCGGCTCCAACGGCGCGAGGCGCCGCTGCCGGCGGAACGCTGGCCGGTGATGCTGGAGATCCCGCCTGGCGACGACTATGCGCTGCTGGATTCCGGCGACGGGGAAAAACTCGAACAGTACGGGCCGCTGCGCATCGTGCGGCCGGAAGGCCAGGCAATCTGGCGGCGGGCGCTGCCTGAACGGGAGTGGGCGCGGGCCGATGCCGTCTTCACCGGGGATACCGACGAGGAGGGCATGGGCCGCTGGCGGTTCCCCGGCGAGCCGCCCGGCGAGACCTGGCCGATGCGCCATGACGGCCTGCCTTATCTTGGACGCTTCACCTCGTTCCGCCATGTCGGTGTCTTTCCCGAGCAGGCGGCGCACTGGCGGCACATGGAGCAGTTGATTGCCGGAGCGGGCGGGCGCCCGCGCGTGCTCAACCTGTTCGGATACACCGGACTGGCCTCGCTCATCGCCGCGCGCGCCGGTGCCGAAGTGACCCATGTCGATGCGTCCCGGAAGGCCATCGGCTGGGCGCGCGAGAACCAGGAATTCGCCCGGCTCGCCGACAAGCCGATCCGCTGGATCTGCGAGGACGCGATGCTGTTTGCCGAACGCGAGGTCCGGCGCGGCCACCGCTACGACATCGTGCTGCTCGATCCGCCGGCCTATGGCCGCGGCCCAAAGGGCGAGGTCTGGCAATTGATGCAGGATTTGCCGAAACTCGTGGATGCCTGCCGGACGCTGATGTCGGACAGGCCGCTGGCGCTGGTGCTGACGGCGTATGCGATCCGTGCCTCGTTCCTGGCGTTCCATGTGCTGGTCCGCGACGCCTTCGCCGGCATGGGCGGCACGGTGGAATCGGGAGAACTCGTGCTCAGGGAGAAGGCGGCCGGACGGGCGCTGTCGACCTCCATGTATTCGCGCTGGGTGGCGACATGAGGACCGGCGGCGCGCCCGGCCGGGTGCTGGAAGTCTCCAGCACCGCCAATCCCATCGTCAAGGACATCAAGGCGCTGGCCATGAAAAAGCGGCGCGACGAGACGCGCAGCTTCATGGCCGAGGGTCACAAGCTCGTCATCGACGCGCTCGATCGCGGCTTCACCATCCGGACGCTGATCGTCGGCAAGGCGGCCGAGGGCAACCCGGCCATCGAGCGCACGGCGGCGCGGGTGGTGGCGGCCGGCGGAACGGTGCTGAAGGCCTCGGCGAAGGTGCTCGAGGCGGTGACGCGGCGTGACAATCCGCAAATGGTCGTCGGCGTCTTCGACCAGAAGCTGGTTCCGCTCGGCTCGTTCCGGCCGGGGGGCGAGGAGGTCTATGTCGCGCTCGACCGCGTGCGCGATCCCGGCAATCTCGGCACCATCATCCGCACCGCCGACGCGGTCGGCGCCCGGGGGGTGATCCTCGTCGGCGAAGCGACCGACGCGTTTTCGCCCGAAACGGTGCGGGCGACCATGGGATCGCTGTTCGCCATGCCGCTGGCGCGCGCTTCCGAGCACGAGTTCATCGCCTTCGCCAAGGCATTTCCCGGCCTTGTCGCCGGCACGCATCTCAAGGGCGCGGTCGACTATCGCGCCATCGACTGGACGGGCCGGCCGGTCCTGCTCGTCATGGGCAACGAGCAGCAGGGCCTGACCGACACGCTGGCCGCCGCCTGCACGCGGCTTGTGCGCATACCCCAGGAGGGCGGCGCCGATTCGCTCAATCTCGCCGTGGCGACGGGCGTCATGCTCTACGAAGTTCGCCGGCACGCCCTGGCGCTCGGGGAGGGACCATGACTTCGCCAACGCGGCTGTTCCTGCTGTCCGCCGCCCTCACCGGCCTCGACCAGGCGGTCAAGTATCTGGTCGAGACCAACCTGCCGTTCGCCGAGCGCCTCGGCGTGATACCGTACCTGTCGCTCTACCGGACCTGGAACAGCGGCATTTCGTTCTCGCTGCTGGCCGGCATGCCGGTCGTGGCGCTCGTGGCGCTCACGCTCGTCGTGCTTTCGCTGGTCGCTTACCTCGCCATGCAGACACGGCGCGAGGAGAGGCTGGCGCGCGCCGGATACGCGCTGATCCTCGCGGGTGCGACCGGGAACCTCATCGACCGCGTGGTGCACGGCCATGTCATCGACTACATCCTGTTCCATACGGCCCAATGGTCATTCGCCGTGTTCAATCTCGCCGACGCCTTCATCAGCGTCGGCGCGGCACTTGTGGTGCTGCAGGAACTGGCCAATCTGGCGGGACGAAAGCACAACAAGGGCTGAGCGCGGCCGTATGCGCACGGAGGATCCCATGAGCGCCACCTTCAAGGCCATCCTGGTCACGCGGGACGAGGAAAAGCGACAGTCCGCGGCGGTAACCGAGATCAGCGAAGCCGATCTGATGGATGGCGACGTGACCGTGCGCGTCGAGGCGACAACGGTCAACTACAAGGATGGCCTCGCCGTGACCGGGCGGGCGCCGGTCGTGCGCCGCTTCCCGCTGGTGCCCGGCATCGATTTCGCCGGAACCGTCACCCGATCCACGCACCCGGACTGGGCGGTGGGCGACCGGGTCATCCTCAACGGGTATGGCGTCGGCGAAACCC
This sequence comes from Rhizobiaceae bacterium, assembly GCA_049290135.1. Lineage (GTDB taxonomy): Bacteria > Pseudomonadota > Alphaproteobacteria > Rhizobiales > Rhizobiaceae > JADJTR01. The sequence goes on along the minus strand of JBATNB010000275.1, from coordinate 218 downwards.
ATCACGGCGCCTATGCCGAGGTGGCGCGTGTCAGCGGCGACTGGCTGGTGCCGCTGCCCGACGGCATGAGCGCAACCACCGCCATGGCGATCGGCACTGCCGGCTACACCGCCATGCTCGCGGTCATGGCGCTGGAGCGGCACGGGCTTCTGCCCGCCGACGGACCGGCGATCGTCACCGGCGCCGCCGGCGGCGTCGGGTCCGTCGCCATCGCGCTG
>JBATNB010000274.1:0-3534 GCA_049290135.1 Rhizobiaceae bacterium | reverse complement strand
CACCGGGCGCGCCGTCGAGCGCACGATCAGCTCGACCCGCAGCACGGCCGGCTGCTCCTCGCGCCACAGCTCCGAAATCAGCTCGGCATAGTGGCTGTTGATCCAGGCGCGCAGGAACGCCGTCGGCACGGAAAGGCGGATCAGCGTGCGCGATGCCTCGGAGAGCAGCATGCGGCCGAACCAGCTCGAATAGACCTCGGGCCCGAGCCGCGCCTTCAGCTTCGCCTTCACCCGCTCGAACGCCGTCTCCGCCGCCTGCCGTTCTTCGTCCTTGCGTGTCATGGTCGCGTCCCCGTCCACCCCGGCGCCGTCCACCCCGTCGGACTCAGGATCAAACAGCGGCAATCGCTTCGCGACGGCATTCATGTCATCCATCCCCTCTTCCGGTGCGCAGCGCGCAAAAAATCCCTGGCCGCGCGGTTCGCACCGCACGCGTCCGGCTCAAATCCGTCCTGTGCCGCCCCCGGCACTCCCTTTGCGTCCGCGCCAGCCCCGGTTGCCGGACACAAGGTCCGGTCCGGCCGCCTAGCGGGACGATCGAGACAAACGACCCTTCGCGGGCCTCGCGGCCCCCGTGAACAATCTGCATCTGTCCGGGTCATGCGGCGGGGAAAGCCGCCGCTCTCGATGGGCCGAAACTACTCATCGGACGCAGGGGCAAGCAAGGCCGCCGGTAACGGAAAATTAACTTCCGCGGGCCGCTCCGGGCCCGATGGCGCCGCCGGCGCGGAAGTTTCCCTTGTGAATCAATCCATTTCCGCAATTGCTCATTTTTGCCGCATGGGGTCAAAAAAAATTTTCAGAAAACGCTTGACTCGCCGAACCCGGGAACGGCTTCGCAAGCCCACCTGCGAGCTTGAACAAGTAGTTGAATGATAACGATATTTTCTGCCAGAATGCGGCCTGGAGGCGATCCCGGGCGCTTTCCCCTTGGAATCCAACGCATTATGCCGGCAAAGGTCACGCAAGGGGTGCGCAAGGCCCGTCGGGCCTCGCCGGAACACCAAAAAACCCGGCCCTTTCGGACCGGGTTGGGCAGGACTTCGCCTGGAATGGAGTGTCAGGCGCTGAGCGCCTTGACCCGCTTGGCGAGGCGCGAAACCTTGCGCGACGCGGTGTTCTTGTGAACCACGCCGCGATTGGCGGCGCGCATCATTTCCGGCTGCGCGGCGGCGAACGCGGCCTCGGCGGCCGTCCGGTCGCCGGCGGCCAGCGCCTCCTCGACCTTGCGCACGAAGGTGCGCATCCGCGAGCGGCGGTTCCGGTTGACGTCGGTACGGCGGGCGATCTTGCGCGCCGCCTTCTTGGCCGAAGAGGTGTTGGCCATGGGTCCTCACTTGGGTCGCAGCGCCGGTGCGGCGCAAAAGGAAGGGCGGCCTTTGGGGCCGCCGGTTGCGCGGGCTTATAGGCGAGACCGCATGCGCCGTCAACACGCGCGGACCGGCCTTTTTGCCGCCGCTCTAGCGATGGCGGAACGCCGGCGGGCGTTTCTCGATGAAGGCGGCCATGCCTTCCTTCTGGTCCTCCAGCGCGAACATCGAATGGAACTGGCGGCGCTCGAAGCGCAGCGCCTCGGCCAGCGTCATCTCGAACGAGCGGTTGACCGCCTCCTTCACCATCATGGTGGCCGGTAGCGAGAAGGCGGCGATGCGCGCCGCCGCCGCCATCGCCTCGCCCATGAGCTCGGCAAGCGGCACCACACGCGCCACCAGGCCGGCCCGCTCGGCTTCCGTCGCATCCATCATGCGCCCGGTCAGGCAGAGATCCATCGCCTTGGCCTTGCCGACGGCGCGCGTCAGGCGCTGCGAGCCGCCCATGCCGGGCATGACGCCGAGCGTGATCTCGGGTTGCCCGAACTTCGCATTGTCGGCCGCGATGATGAAATCGCACATCATCGCCAGTTCGCAGCCGCCGCCCAGCGCATAGCCGGCGACGGCGGCGATGATCGGCTTGCGCACCCGCGTCGCCGCCTCCCACTGGCCGAACAGGTCCGCGGCATAGGCCGAGGAGAAGTCGTAGGGCTGCATCTCCTTGATGTCGGCGCCGGCGGCGAACGCCTTTTCCGACCCGGTGACGACGATGGCGCCGATGTCGGCGTCGCCATCCAGCGCATCGAGCGCGCCGGTCAGTTCGCGCATCACCGTGGTGTTGAGCGCGTTGAGCGCCTTCGGCCGGTTCAGCGTGATCACGCCGACGCGCCCCTCGCGGCTGACGATGATGGTCTCGTGGGTCATGGTTTTGCCTTTCGTGTCGCGGGTTTTGGCGCCGGCTGGCAGGCCGGGCAGAAGAAGGTCGAGCGGCCCGATTGCACCATGCGCGCGATCGTGCCGTGGCAGGAGGGGTTCTGGCAGGCTTCGCCCTCCCGGTCGTAGACGGCGAAACGGTGCTGGAAATAGCCGAGCGAGCCATCGGCCTGGCGATGGTCGCGCAGGCTCGATCCGCCGGCCTCGATCGCCTCGGCGATGACCGAGCGCACCGCGTCGGCCAGAAGCCCGGCTTCGGCCGAGGACAGTTCTCCGGCCCGGCGCCCGGGCGACAGGCGCGCCCGATGCAGCGCCTCGCAGGCATAGATGTTGCCGATGCCGGCGATCAGGTGCTGGTCGAGCAGGGCCGCCTTGATCGGGGCGGCCTTGCCGGCGAACAGGCCGAGCAGGGTCGTGCCAGACAGCGCGTTGCCGGTCGGCTCGACGCCGAGGCCGCGAAGGAAGCGGTCGTCCTCCAGGCCGGCCTCGGCGACAAGCCACATAAAGCCGAAGCGCCGGGGATCATTGTAGACGACCGTCCGCGCCTCGCCATTGGCCGTGGCAAGCGTCAGCATGACATGATCGTGCCGGGCATCCTTGCCGCGCGCATGGTGAAACCGTCCCGGGGCGTCATCCTCGATCCGGAATGAGCCGCTCATGCCGAGATGGCAGACCAGCGCCTCGCCGCCGTCGAGATGCACGAGCAGGTATTTCGCCCGCCGCCCCAGCGCCAGGATGCGCCGGCCGGAAAGGCGTTCGCCGAACCGCTCCGGCAGCGGGAAGCGCAGGTCCGGCCGGGTGGCGCGCGCCTCCAGGATCGTGGCGCCCGTCATCACCGGTTCCAGCCCGCGCCGCACGGTCTCGACCTCGGGAAGCTCAGGCACGGGGGCGGATCTGGTGGAGGAAGGAGGTGCCCGCCGCCAGCGGCGCGATGCCGAGATGATCGGCGACGGTCTGGCCGATGTCGGCGAAGGTCGGCCGCACGCCGAGACCTGTCGCGGCGAACCCGGGCCCGGTGCCGCAGACCGGAACGCGCTCGCGCGTATGGTCCGTGCCGCGCCAGGTCGGGTCGTTGCCGTGATCGCCGGTCAGGATGAGCATGTCGCCCGGCCGCAGCAACGCCAGCGCCTCCGGCATGCGGCGGTCGAACGCCTCGATGGCGGCGGCGTAGCCCGCCACGTCGCGCCGATGCCCGTACTCGGTGTCGAAATCGACGAAATTGGCAAACACCAGGTCTCCGTCGCCGGCATCGGCGAGCGCGGTCAGCGCCGCGTCGAACATGGCCATGTTG
>JBATNB010000273.1:0-8171 GCA_049290135.1 Rhizobiaceae bacterium | reverse complement strand
GGCCCAGGACGAACTGACCGCCTACGAGGATGGCTGGCGCGCCTCGCCGGTCGGTCGCGACCTGAAGCGCGTGCGCAACGTCAAGCCCCTGTGGTCGCGGTTCGGAACGCTTGGCGGCATCGCGCTCGGCGGCATCGACATGTGGCTGAACACGCTGTTTGGCGTGTCGCCCTTCGGCACGATGAAGCACGGCAAGACCGACGCGGCGTCGCTCGGCCGTGCCGACAGGTTCAGGCCGATCGACTATCCAAGGCCGGACGGCGTCGTGTCGTTCGACCGGTTGTCCTCGGTGTTCCTGTCCTCGACCAATCACGAGGAAAACCAGCCGGTTCACCTCAAGGTGCTCGACCCGGCGTTGCAGAAGGCCTCCGAACTCGGCGTTTTCGCCGGCCCCTCGGCGCGCTACTGCCCCGCCGGCGTCTATGAGTGGGTCGGCGAAGGCCCCGAGGCCAGCCTGGTGATCAACGCGCAGAACTGCGTGCACTGCAAGACGTGCGACATCAAGGACCCGAACCAGAACATCGACTGGACGACGCCGCAGGGCGGCGAGGGCCCGCTCTACGCGAACATGTGATCGGTTCGCAGCGCCATTCGCGTTGACAAGCCGGTTGCCGGCGGGCAATCCGGCAGGGCGTCATCCGATGGAGGCTGCCCTGCGCCGCATTCTGGCGATTCTGGCGATGTTGATCATCGCGCTTCCGCCGGCATTCGCCGGACAGAAGCGGTCGGTCGACGGTCCTGCGGAAATCTGGCCCAAGGGCCTGATCGCCGCGCTGGACCCGCTGGCCGCGCCGCTTGGCGTGATGGTGTCGGAGATCACCTGGCGCGAAGGATACCTGCCGCGCCATCCCGACGCCTTCGCCAGGGTGTTGCGCACGCTGAAGCCGATGGACGTGCTGGTGTTGCGCTCGCGCCAGCGCCTGACCTCGCGGCTGATCCCCGGCTGGTTCATCCATACCGCGACCTATCTCGGCACCGAGCGGGAGTTGAAGGCCCTCGGCGTCTGGGACCATCCGGACGTCAAGCCGCACTGGAAGGCCATTCGGGCGGGAAAACGCTTCATCGAGGCCGACCACATGGGCGTCCGCCTGTCGGAAGCCGCCTATGTGCTGGCGACCGATGCCGTGGCCGTCGTCCGCCCGACCCGGAAGAAGCCCGGTCCGCGCACCATGGCGCTGTCCTATTTCGGCCGCCTCGGGACGAAATACGATTTCCACATGAACGCCGAGGACGACCGCAAGCTGTTCTGCTCGGAACTGACCGACATGGCGATCGGCGGCGGCCTGCCGCGCCGGCGCATGTATGACCGCGTCACCATCGTCCCCTCGGACGTGGCGGTGGCGGCCACCAACGGCACGGCGGGCCTGAGCCTCGTGCTCTACATGCGCGCGCGCCGCGATGGCTGGGAGGTCGCCGGCGCCAGGGCGCTGCGCGCCGACGTCAAGGCCGGCTGGGCACAGCGCTGAGCGTCTACTGGAACGCTGTTTCGGAAAAACTTCTGAGCTTGCGTGAATGCAGCCGGCCGGCGGGCATCGCCGCCAGCTTCTCCAGCGCATTGATGCCGATGGTGAGGTGCTGCGACACCTGCCGCTTGTAGAAGTCGGTGGCCATGCCGGGCAGCTTCAGTTCGCCGTGCAGCGGCTTGTCGGAGACGCACAGGAGCGTTCCGTACGGCACGCGGAAGCGGAAGCCGTTGGCCGCGATCGTCGCCGATTCCATGTCGAGCGCGATGGCGCGCGACTGCGACAGCCGCTGCACCGGGCCGCGCTGGTCGCGCAGTTCCCAGTTGCGGTTGTCGATGGTGGCGACCGTGCCCGTGCGCATGATGCTCTTCAACTCGTAACCGGTCAGCCCGGTCACTTCCGCCACCGCCTCCTGCATGGCGACCTGCACCTCGGCCAGCGCCGGGATCGGGATCCACACCGGCAGGTCCTCGTCGAGCACATGGTCCTCGCGCACATAGGCGTGCGCCAGCACATAGTCGCCGAGCGCCTGGCTGTTGCGCAGGCCGGCGCAATGCCCGAGCATCAGCCAGGCATGCGGACGCAGCACTGCCACATGGTCGGTGATGGTCTTGGCGTTCGACGGGCCGACGCCGATGTTGACCATGGTGATGCCGCCATGCCCCGGTTTCACCAGATGGTAGGCCGGCATCTGCGGCAGGCGCGCCGGCGCCGTGCCCTCCGGCTCGCCGCCGGGCAGCGTGATGACGTTTCCAGGTTCCACGAAGCCGGTATATCCGCCGCCGCCCTCTGCCATCAGCTTGCGGGCATGCGCACAGAACTCGTCGATGTAGAACTGGTAGTTGGTGAACAGCACGAAGTTCTGGAACTGTGTCGGGCTCGTCGCGGTGTAGTGCGACAGCCGATGCAGCGAATAATCGATGCGCGGCGCGGTGAACGGCGCGAGCGGCTGCGGCTGTCCGGGCGCCGGCTCGTAGGTGCCGTTGACGATCTGGTCGTCGAGGTGGGCAAGATCGGGAACATCGAAGATGTCGCGCAGCGGCCGCCGGATCTTGTCGGCGGCAGAGCTTTCCACGTTCGCACCCTCGCGAAAGGCGAAGTGCAGCGGCATCGGCGTGTCCGATTCCGTCACGGTCACCGGGACGCCATGCGTGCGGATCAGCAGCGAAAGCTGTTCGATCAGATAGTCCTCGAACAGGTCCGGCCGCGTGATGGTGGTGGAATAGCGCCCGGGCCCGGTCACATGGCCGTAGGACAGGCGCGAATCGACCTGCGCGTGCGTGGTCGTCACCAGCGTGATCTGCGGATAGTTCGCCCGGTAGCGCCGCCCGTCATCCTCGCCGCGCGCGATGCGGTCGAAGGCGGTGCGCAGGAAGCCGGAATTGCGCTCGTAGAGCGCCCTCAGCGCGGAGACGGCGCTGCGGGCATCGATGAATTCATGCCGGCCATAAGGCTCGGGCCGGGCGACCTCGACGGGTCCATTGTGTCTGATCTTGTTTTCCATGGCGCTCTATAGCCCCGTTTCGCGCCGATTGCAGGGGGGCAGCGCATTGAAAGTGTCTATGCCCGCCGCGCCGCCTCAGCGGCTGCGCACGCAGACATCGCCGCCGCAGATATAGGCCGGCCGTTGCGCCGGCGCGGTCTTGGCGGCTTGCGTGGCCAGGAAGGCGCCGAACGCCGTCAGTGCGAGCGCGATCAGCGTGAAGCGGCGGTTGAGCATGGCGTCATCCCCGAACATGGCCCGATGCTGGGCTCCGGCCACTGAACCGCCCGTGATGGCGCCATTCAGCGCTCGTTCAGGATCGTCAGCGCCTCGCCGTGTCGTGATCGCAACCCGCTTGGTCGGCGGGCCGCGGCATGCTTTGCTGATGGACGAACCGAGGGAGCCGCGATGACCGAAAAACCGATCGAGCTTTACTACTGGCCGACGCCGAACGGCTGGAAGATCACCATCATGCTGGAGGAACTCGGCGTGCCCTACGAGGTGCGCTACATCAACATCGGCAAGGGCGAGCAGTTCGCGCCCGAATTCCTGGCGATCGCCCCGAACAACCGCATGCCGGCGATCGTCGATCCCGACGGTCCGGGCGGCGCGCCGATCTCGATCTTCGAATCCGGCGCGATCCTGCAATATCTCGGGCGCAAGTCCGGCCGCTTCTATCCCGCCGACGAACGCGGCCGCGTCGAGGTCGACCAGTGGCTGTTCTGGCAGATGGGCGGTCTCGGGCCGATGTGCGGGCAGGCGCATCACTTCCGCCAGTACGCGCCGGAGAAGGTGCCCTATGCCATCGACCGCTACACCAACGAGGTCAATCGCCTCTACGGCGTGATGAACCGTCGCCTTGCCGATCGCGACTGCCTGGCCGGCGACTATTCCATCGCCGACATGGCCTGCGTCGGCTGGGTCCGGCCGTGGAAGAACCAGGGGCAGGACCTGGACGATTTCCCGCACCTGAAACGCTGGTTCGAGACGGTCATGGCGCGCCCGGCGGTCATCCGCGGTTGCGCGGTCGGCGAAGAGAAGCGCCGCAACCTCGCCGACGACAAGGAGGCGCAGAAGGTGCTGTTCGGGCAGAAGGCGCGGTGATGAAATGAAAAAGGCCCGGCTGCGAAGCCGGGCCTTGATCGGATCGGTGCGCGATCAGCCTACTGGCGCTTCCAGGTCTCGCTGCGGCAAAGCAGGCCGGCCGCGACGCAGCCCTTCATGACCAGCGAGCTGCCGGAAATCTTGCCCTTGCCCTTGTAGGTCTTGCCCTTGTCATGGTCGGTGAGCGATCCGGTGTAGCCGCCGCCCTGCGCGGTGAAGCTGCCGATCGACTTGCCGGAATGCGCGCCGCTCTTCGCCGTCACGCAGAACGCGCCACCGCACGCGGTGATCGACATCTTCGTTCCCGCCGGGGTCACGTAGTTGCCCTCGATCGGATCGGCGAAAGCCGGCGCCGAAAACAGCAGCGCTGCGGCGGCTGCCAGGGCGAGTTTCTTCATCATGCGTAGTCCTCCCGAAAACCGCCGGATGGCGACATGCCTCGCGGCGCCAAAGTCCCTTGCGAGGCAGACGCTAATCCAGTCGCGGCCAAAACGGAAGAGGGCCGGTCACGACGCTGCGTCGGCCCGGATTCCGCCGGATTGTTTTTTGCGGACCGCGCGGGATGGTGAAGGCTTCCTTGACCGCGGGCCGGTTTCCAAGCGGTAAAAAAACGGCGTTTTCCGTGTTGAATCAGGCGGTTGGACACTTAACGGAGAGTCACCTTTACCCTTTGTTTTTGTTTCATTTTCGCGGCGTTAATCGTGCCGTTTAACGCCGCTGCAAGCCGCGCCGCCTCAATCTCGCCTCAACAACGCGGACCGCCGGACAGAAGACAACGGGCCGGACGCGGCAGGACAGAAGGGGACAGAGAAATGGCACGTTTCGAGATGCTGGAAGGTCAGGTCGGCGCGATGGGCGGAGCGGCGGAAGCCGACATCCTGTTCGAGCTCGGCATGATGTACGCCACCGGACGCGATTGCGACGTCGATCTGGTCGCCGCGCACAAATGGTTCAACATCGCCGCCATCAAGGGATCCTTCCGCGCCGCCGAGTTGCGCGCCGAACTGGCCCGCTCGATGGAAAAGGCCGAGATCGCCCGGGCGCTGCGCGAAGCGCGCCAGTGGATGACCGTGCACTGAATGCATGACGCGCCAGCCAGGGGCCGTGGGGACTGACGGCGGCGGGCGCGGGACCAGACGCGGCGGGGCAAAGAGGCGATCCGTCGCGCACCGGTCGAACCCGATTTCCGGAGGTGGGGACCTTCAAGGGGGACGGGCTGGACCGCAACTTCAAGGCCGCGACCGGGCGCAAGATCCGGCGCGGCCTTTTTGTTCATGAAACCCCGACATACCGCCCCGGCCGGTGATTGATGCCGAGGATGATGTTGAGCGCCGCCGCGCCGACGACCGAAAGCAAGGCCGCTTTCCAGCCGATCACCGGGATCGACAAGGCCAGCACCAGCAGGTCGACGCCGAGTTGGAACCAGCCGGCGCGGATGGCGAACCGCTCCTGCAGCCACAGCGCCAGGATGTTGAAGCCGCCAAGGCCGGTCCGGTGGCGAAACAGGATCAGCAGCCCGATGCCCTGCAAGCCGCCGCCGGCAAGCGCGGCGTAGAGCGGATCGACGGACGCGAACGAGATCCACTGCGGCGTCAGGCGTGCGAACACGGAAATCAGCGCCACCGCGATGAAGGTGCGCACCGTGAACGGCCATCCCATGCGCAGCACCGCCAGCGCATAGAACGGCAGGTTGATGGCGAAGAACATCGCCTCGAACGGATAGCCGGTGGCATAATGGGCAAGCAGCGCCAGGCCCGCCGACGATCCCGTCATCAGCCGCGCATGCATGTAGATCGACAGGCCGAGCGCCACGAACGCCGTGCCGGTGACCAGCGCGAGCCCGTCCTCGGCCAGTGAATGACGCGAACGGCCGCTTTCGATCACGCAGCGTCCTCGAACCGCACCAGCACGGCGCCATCGCGCACCTGCGCCCCCTCGGGGGCGATCTCGGCGATGGTGCCGTCATGCGGCGCTGAAATCGTGTGCTCCATCTTCATGGCTTCCAGCACCAGAAGCGGCTGTCCCTTCGTTACGGCTTCGCCGGGTGCCACGCGCACGAGCTTGACCAGCCCCGGCATCGGCGCGGTGAGCCGGTTCGCCGCCGCGCCGGCGTCCTCGTCCCGGGCAAGCGGATCGGCGACGGCGAAGGCCAGGGCATGCCCGCGCGTGAACATTGTGACGAAGCCGGGGGTGGGGATGGCGGCGCCCCCCGCACCCGCGGTTTCGGCGCGATTTCCGCTCAAGGGGGAGGCAAACGCCGAGGCCGTGACAAGCGGCAGGGTGAATCGCTCGCCGCCGACCTCTACCTCCGCCATTCCCGCGTCGGCGAGCCTCACGCGGGCCCCGATCCGTTCCTCGCCGCGCCGCAGTTCGACCGTTCGCGCCATCGCGCCGAAATGAACGTAGCCGGCGAGTGCGTCCCACGGATCGTCGCCCGCGCCATGGCGAAGGCCAGAGGCGGCCAGCGCCGCCGCCGCGATTTGGGCCGGTGTCGGTTGCGGGACGGCGGTCAGCGCGTCCTGCTTGCGGGCGATGAGCCCGGTGTCGACCCGGCCGGCGGCAAAATCATCGTCCCGCGCCAGTGCGGCGAGAAAACCGGCATTCACGGTGCATCCGGCGATTTCGGTCGCCTCGATCGCATCGGCAAGCCGGCCGAGCGCGGTGGCGCGGTCGGGGCCGTGCGCCACGATCTTGGCGATCATCGGATCGTAGAAGGGCGTTACCGCGTCGGTCTCGCGCACGCCGGTCTCGATCCGCAGGTGCGGCGCGGCCGGAAAGCGCAGGTAGGAGAGCGTGCCGGTGGCCGGCAGGAACCCCTTCGCCGCATCCTCGGCATAGAGCCTGGCCTCGAAGGCATGGCCGGCCAGGCGGATGTCTTGTTGCCGCAGCGGGATCGGCTCGCCCATCGCCTCGCGCAACTGCCACTCGACCAGATCGACACCGGTGACCATTTCGGTCACCGGATGCTCCACCTGCAGTCGCGTGTTCATTTCCATGAACCAGAAACCGTCCGGCCGGAGCGGACCCGATCCGTCGGCGATGAACTCGATGGTACCGGCGCCGCGATAGAAGATGGCTTTCGCCGCGCGCACCGCCGCGCCGGTCATGGCATCGCGCACCTCGTCCGTCATGCCGGGCGCGGGCGCTTCCTCGATCACCTTCTGGTGCCGGCGCTGTGCCGAGCAATCGCGCTCGAAAAGATGGACCGCGTCGCCGTGGCTGTCGCCGAACACCTGCACCTCGATATGGCGCGGCGAGGGGATGTATTTCTCCACCAGCACGCGGTCATCGCCGAAGGCGCTCTTCGCCTCGCGCCGCGCCGAACGCAGCGCCTCGGCGAATTCGTCCGGGCTGTCGACCTTGCGCATGCCCTTGCCGCCGCCGCCGGCCGCGGCCTTGATGAGTACGGGATAGCCGATCTCGTGCGCCTTGCCGGCAAGCAGCACCAGGTCCTGCGCTTCGCCGTGATAGCCCGGCACGACCGGCACGCCGGCCTTCTCCATCAGCCGCTTGGCGGCATCCTTCAGGCCCATGGCGCGGATCGAGGAAGGCTGCGGCCCGACCCAGACGAGCCCGGCGGCGATCACCGCTTCGGCAAAGCCGGGGTTTTCCGACAGGAATCCGTAGCCCGGATGGATGGCGTCCGCCCCGGCCGCTTTGGCCGCCGCGATGATGGCCTCGCCCCGGAGGTAGCTCTCGCTGGCCGGCGCCGGTCCGATGCGCATGGATCGATCGGCCATCGCCACATGCAGCGCGTTAGCGTCGGCATCCGAATGCACCGCGATCGCGCGGATCCCCATTCGGCGGGCTGTGCGGATGATGCGGACTGCGATCTCACCGCGATTGGCGATGAGAAGGGTGGTGATCTGGCGCGATGTCATGCGCCCAATTCACCATTGTCGGCGCGCCGCTGCAACCGGTCAGTTCGGTTTCCGCCTCAGCGTTTGGTCTTGCTTTTGGCCTCGGGCGCCGCGGGAGCTTCCTCGGCCAGCCTGGCCTCGTGCGCCAGCCGCATCGCGCGCAGGCGGGCCGTGTTGGCCGCGCGCTTCGCCGCTTCGGTGCTGAGGATTTCGCGCACCACGCGCGTGGTCTGGTCCGGCTTGGTTTCCCCGCCGTTCGGC
>JBATNB010000272.1:0-9323 GCA_049290135.1 Rhizobiaceae bacterium | reverse complement strand
CGTTTCTCGGGGCGACGACCAGGCTGGCGCTCGACGCCGGCGGCGCGGCGCTGCATGCCATCCTGCCCGGCAACGCGGCAATTCCGGCCGACGGCGCCACGGTGCGGCTGTCGTTCGATCCGGCCGACCTGCATCTCATGGAGGATGAAGCGTGAGCGCGGGGGCGATCGTCACCGGGCGCGGCGGTCCGTTCGGACGGCTGTCGGACGCGCTCTGGCGCCATCCGTCCCTGCTGCTGGCGTTGCTCGTCGGCCCGCCGCTGGCCTGGCTCGGGCTGGTCTATGTCGGCTCGCTGCTGGCGCTGCTGGCGCAGAGCTTCTTTTCCATCGACGAGTTCTCCGGCCTGATCGTGCACGAGTTCACGTTGAAGACCTATGGCGAACTGCTCAACGCGGCCAATGTCGACATCATCCTGCGCACGGTGATCATGGCGTCGGTGGTCACGCTGGCCTCGGTGGCGCTGGGTTTCCCGGTCGCCTATTTCGCCGCCCGCCATGCAAGGGGTGCGTGGAAGGCGGTGTTCTATCTCGGTGTCATGCTGCCGCTGTGGTCGAGCTATCTGGTCAAGGTTTATGCCTGGAAGCTGATCCTCGCCAAGGAAGGCATTCTCAACTGGGTGCTGGCCAAGCTGCACCTGACGGCGCTGTCGGACGCCTGGCTCGCCCTGCCCATTGTCGGCGGCACGTCGCTGTCGACGAGCTACACCGGCACGTTCATCGTCTTCGTCTACGCCTGGCTGCCGTTCATGATCCTGCCGATGCAGGCGGCGCTGGAGCGGGTGCCGGCAAGCCTGGTGGAAGCGTCCGCCGACCTTGGCGCGACGCCGGCCAAGGCCTTCTCCACGGTGATCTGGCCGCTGGCATTGCCCGGGATCATCGCCGGTTCGATCTTCACCTTCTCGCTGACGCTCGGCGACTACATCATTCCGCAGATCATCGGATCGTCGCGCCTGTTCATCGGGCAGGCCGTCTATGCCCACCAGGGAACGGCCGGCAACATCCCGCTGGCGGCGGCCTTCACCGTGGTGCCGGTCGTCATCATGGGGTTCTACCTGTGGGGCGCCAAACGCCAGGGAGCATTCGATGCGCTCTGACGGAGGCCCCCGCGCGCATTTCGGGCTGAAGCTGGCGGCCGCCGGCGGGCTTGCCTTCATGCACCTGCCGATCCTGCTGATCTTCGTCTACGCCTTCACCACGGAGGACCGCACCTACCAGTGGCCGCCTCCGGGCCTGACGCTGAACTGGCTCGCGGTCGCCTGGGGCCGGCCGGACGTGTGGGCCGCGCTCGGGCTTTCGGTGAAGGTCGCCGCGCTTTCGACCGGCGTCGCCATGGTGCTGGGAACGCTGGCAGCGGCGGCGATGGCGCGCTTTGCCTTTTTCGGGCGGGAATCGATCTCGCTGCTCGTCATCCTGCCGATCGCGCTACCGGGCATCATCACCGGCATCGCGCTGCGGTCGGCGTTCAACCTGATGGACATCCCGTTCTCGTTCCTCACCATCGTGCTCGGGCATGCCACCTTCTGCATCGTCGTGGTCTACAACAACGCCGTTGCGCGGTTCCGGCGCCTGTCGGGGTCGCTGATCGAAGCCTCGATGGACCTGGGCGCCGACGGGTTCCAGACCTTCCGGCACGTGGTGCTGCCCAACCTCGGCACGGCGCTGCTTGCCGGCGGCATGCTGGCGTTCGCCCTGTCCTTCGACGAGGTGATCGTGACCACCTTCACCGCCGGCCAGCAGCAGACCCTGCCGATCTGGATGCTGGAGGAACTGGTGCGGCCGCGCCAGCGGCCGGTGACGAATGTCGTCGCCATGGTGGTGGCGCTCGTGACCCTCATTCCCATCCTGCTTGCCTATTACCTGACGCGGGATGGCGACCACATCGCCGGCCAAGGAAAATGACCATCAGGAGGATGACATGCACACCGAGATGCTGATCGGCTCGCGCCTCGAACGGGGAACGGAGACGGAGGAGGCCATCCTCAACCCGCGCACGGGCGCCACGGTGCTGACCCTGCCGGAAGCCAGCCAGGCGCAGATCGACGCGGCGGTGGCGGCGGCGGACGCGGCGTTCCGGTCCTGGTCGCGCACGACGCCGGGGCAACGCTCATCCTACCTGTTGAAGATCGCCGACCGGATCGAGGCGGAGGCCGGCGAATTCGCCGCGCTCGAGGCGCTCAACTGCGGCAAGCCGATCAATGCCGTCACCAATGACGAACTGCCCGCCATCGTCGATTGCTGGCGCTTCTTCGCCGGCGCGGTGCGCTGCATGCCGGGCACCGCCGCGGGCGAATATCTTCCCGGTTTCACCTCGATGATCCGCCGCGATCCGATCGGGGTCATCGCGTCGATCGCGCCGTGGAACTATCCGCTGATGATGATGGCCTGGAAGCTCGCCCCGGCCATCGGCGGCGGCAACACGGTTGTGTTCAAGCCGTCCGAACAGACGCCGCTCACGGCGCTGAAGCTGGCGCGCATCCTTGCCGAGGTGCTGCCGGAAGGCGTCGTCAATGTCGTGCTCGGCCGCGGCGAGAGCGTCGGCAACGCGCTCATCAACAATCCCCGCGTCAACATGATCTCGCTGACCGGCGATGTCGCCACCGGCAAGAAGATCCTGCAGGCGGCGCAGAAGACGGTGAAGCGGACGCATCTGGAACTCGGCGGAAAGGCGCCGGTGATCGTGTTCGACGATGCCGACCTGGAGGCCGTGGTCGCCGGCGTGCGCACGTTCGGCTTCTACAATGCCGGGCAGGACTGCACGGCCGCCTGCCGCATCTACGCGGGCGACAAGATCTACGACCGGCTGGTGGCCGACCTTTCCGACGCGGTGTCGACGATCGCCTATGCCAATGACGACGATACGTCGAACGAGATCGGGCCGCTGATTTCGCGCCGGCAGCGCGACCGCGTCGCCAGCTTCGTGGAGCGGGCGCAGGAACAGAATCACATCGAGGTGACGACAGGCGGCAAGGCGTCGGCCGGCGACGGCTTCTACTTCCAGCCGACCGTGGTGGCCGGCGCGCTGCAGAGCGACGAGATCGTGCGCCGCGAAGTGTTCGGCCCGGTCGTGTCGGTGACGCGGTTCGGCGACGTCGACGAGGCGGTCGCCTGGGCCAATGATTCCGACTACGGGCTGGCCTCGTCGGTGTGGACGCGCGACGTCGGCCGGGCGATGGCGTGCGCGGCCCAGCTCCAATATGGCTGCACCTGGATCAACACGCACTTCATGCTGACCAACGAGATGCCGCACGGCGGCCTGAAACAGTCCGGATACGGCAAGGACATGTCGCTGTACGCGCTGGAGGACTATACGGCGGTCCGTCATGTCATGGTCGCGCATGGCTGAGGCGGGGGCGCCGCCGCCGCATCGCCGCGGCGTTCAGGCGTTTCGCACCGTGCCGGAAATGCTCTAGTCTCCGGTCCGGGAACCGACGGACCGGAGGCCATGGCGCATTATCTCTCCCTCAATCGCATGTCACGCCTGACTGGCGTGCCACGGGCAAGACTGCAGCAGATGGCCGGAAGCGGCGAGCTCAACGCCTTCGAAGGCATGGTCGAGCTTGGCGAAGTGCTGCGGGCCTTCCCCGACATTCGCCTGGAAGATGACAGCGAGATCGAGCGGTTGGAGGAAATCAAGGCGGCGGCGGTTCGCAAGTCGTCGGCGGTGGAAGCGGTTCCCGACCCGCGGGCGCTCGACCGGCGGATCGATGCGCTCGGGCGCGACTTCGCCGCAGCGAAGGTCAAGGCCGAGCACTTCCAGATGGTGCTCGACTGGGCGTTGGCGCGGTTGCGCGAACTCGTCGACGACGGCACCGTCGATCCCGGTCCCGGCCTCGACCTGATCGAGCGGATCCGCCGCGAGATCGCACTCGAGCCGGACGACCGCAAACGCCGCGAACGGTTGATCGCCCTTGAAAGCCGGTTGAGAATCATGAGCGCACAAGCCCGCATCCTGCCCAAAGGCCATGTCTTCGAAGTCTCGGGCCGCGAGACGCTGCTTGAAGCCGGCGTGCGCGCCGGCCTGTCGCTGCCCTACGGGTGTTCCAACGGCAATTGCGGGGATTGCAAGGCGCGCGTGACCAGCGGCGAAACGCTAAAGGTGCGCCCGCACGACTACCGGCTGAGCGAGGCGGAAAGGGCCGAGGGCGTCATCCTGACCTGTTCCTACACCGCGGTCGGCGACGTGACGCTGGAAACCGAGGAGCCCGGCGTCGACGACATTCCGGTCCAGAGCCTGAGGGCCAGGGTCCGGAAGGTCGATCGTCTCGGCGACCGGTTCCTCGCGCTGCATCTGCTGACCGGGCCGGGCGAGCGGATGCGATTTGTCGCCGGCCAGAGGATCGTCGTCGAAGCCGGCGGCGCTACGGCGGAGTTCCCGGTCGCCAGTTGCCCGTGCGAGGAAAGGCGCATCGAGGTGCAGGTCCCGGTCGGGAGCGGCGACGCGGCGGCGCGGATCGCGGCGCTAAAACCGGGCGAGGATGTCGGGCTTTACGGTCCGTACGGGCGCTTCGTCCTCGATGATTCCTCGGAGCGTCCGCTGATCCTCGCGGCGCTCGGAAACGGGTTCGGCCCGATCAAGAGCCTGCTCCAGCATGCGCTCGCCCTCGACGACTCGCGCGAGATCGTGCTCGTGGCCGGGCAGGACAGCGCCGCGCCGCTGCAGGAAAACCTGCTGCGCGCCTACGCGGAATCGCTCGACCAGTTCGCCTATTCGATCGTGGAACCCGGGAGAATCGCGGCCGCCATCGCCAGTGCCGCCGGCGCGGCGCTTCGCGGGATGGACGTGCGCGTTGCCGGCCCCGCCGATGCCGTGGAGGCGATCCGTGCCGATCTGGTCGGCCTCGGCTTGCCGCCGGAACAATTCTCCGGCGAAGACGCCGGCTGATCGCTCACAGGCTCAGGAAGTATTCGATCACCGCCTGGGTCATCGGATCGCCATCCAGGCCGAAATGGCGGTTGATGCGGAAATGGTCGTAGCCGCGTCCGTCGAATACGGAGACCGCCGTTCCGTTCTGCATCAGCTTGGTGGCAAGGCGCAGCGATTCCTTGCGGTGGAAGGGCAGGCGGGTCCACGAGATGAACACCGGCGGATGCGGGTGGGTGCCGACATAGGTGATCGGCGACAGTGTCGCCCACTGGGCCGGATCGGGAAACGCCTGCTTGTAGACCGGCGGCAGTTCGCCATCCTCATCGGCCATCGCCGGGAGATCGTAGGCGCCGATGTCGTTGAGCACGAGGCCGCGCACGCCCGGCAGGCTGCCTCGCAGGCCGGTGAGCGCGACGAGGTGCGCCCCGGCCGAGTGGCCCATCGCCACGATGCGGTCGGGGTCGCCGCCGAACGTGGCGATATGGGCGCGCACGAAATCATAGGCGGCCTCGATGTCGTTGGCCTGGGTGGCCACGTCGACCTTCGGCAGCAGCCGGTAGTCCACGGAAACGAAGACGAAGCCGTTCTGGAGGAAAAAGTCCTCCTTGAAGCGCACCCGCTCGCGCGTGCCGATGTACCAGGCGCCGCCGTGGACGAAGAACATCACCGGAAGTCCGGCAGCGCCGGGCGGCGAATAGACGTCCAGCGCCGAACCGCCATAGCTCAGCGTCACCGGTTCCGGCCGGGATTCGTCCTTGCGCTTGAACAGCTTGAAGGCGTGCGCCGGCCCCGCGGCCAGTCCGGCCACGCCCGCGGCGAGAATCATTCTCCGGTCCAGCCTGAGGGGCATGGCAGCGCCTGTTTCGATCGGATCCGCTGGTGTCGCTTCGGGCATCATTGGCTTGAGAAATACGGCGAAGTGATGAAACCGGTTCAGTCGGGAGCACCCGGGCTCAGGCGAAGCCGGACAATGCGGTTGCGCTCGCGCTTCAGTACAGTGATGCGCATGCCGTGGAAGGTGAAGGCCTGCCGCTCGGCCGGGATCATGCGCGATTCGTGGATGACCAGGCCAGCAATCGTGGTGGCTTCGTCGTCCGGCAGCGCCCAGTCGAACATGCGATTGAGGTCGCGGATCGGGATGGCGCCGTCGACGATCACCGATCCGTCCGGCTGGCGGCGCACCCCGCGCACCTCGTCGTCATGCTCGTCGGCGATGTCGCCGACGATCTCCTCCAGGATGTCCTCCAGCGTCACCAGGCCTTTGACCTCGCCATACTCGTCAACGACGATGGCCAGATGCGCCTTGCGCCGCAGGAAGGCATTGAGCTGGTCCGACAGGCCGGTGGTCTCGGGCACGAACCATGGCCGCGAGGCGATCGTGGCGATGTCGATGGCGGCGGGGTCCGGCGACGAATGCCAGGCGCGCAGGAAGGTGCGCGCGTGCAGGATGCCGACGATGTTGTCGCTGGTGCCGCGCCAGACCGGAAGGCGGGTATGGGGGCTGTCGAGCACTTCGCGCAGGATCGTCGCGGCCGCGCTGTCGGCATCGACCATGCGCATTGCGGTGCGATGCACCATGATGTCGGCGACCTCGAGTTCGGCCAGGTCGAGCAGGCCGCCGAGGCGGTCCCGGTCCTGCTTGACGACGGATCCCTCGCGATGAAGCACCTCCACCGCGTCGCGCAACTCGTCGGCCGCCGACTGGTTGTCCGTGTCGCCGAACCAGCCTTCCAGAGCCCGATCGATGGCGTGGCGAAACACCAGCGCGGCGGCGAGCGCCGCCGCCATCAGCACCAGCGCGATCCAGCCCACCGCGCTCATGCCGGCAAACGCTCGCGGAGAAAGGCCAGGACTTCCGACGACGGCACGTCGCGCGCGACGAACGAACGGCCAAGCCCGCGCGTCAGGATGAAGGTCAGTGCGCCTCGACTGACCTTCTTGTCCTGCGCGATGAATCCGAGCAGCCGCTCGGCGTCCGGCAGTCCGCCGGGCACCTCGGCCAGGGAGACCGGGAGGCCGACCGCCCGCAGGTGGCGCTCGACGCGATCGGCGTCGTCCGGGCTCATCAGGTTCAGGCGCGCGGAAAAGCGATGCGCCAGCGCCATGCCGATGGCGACGCCCTCGCCGTGGATGAGGCGGGTCCCGTCATAGCCGGTAGCCGCTTCAAGGGCATGGCCGAACGTGTGCCCGAGATTGAGCAGGGCGCGGTCTCCGGTCTCCGTCTCGTCGCGTGCGACAACGGCCGCCTTGGCCGCGCAGGAGCGGGCAATGGCCTCGGTGCGTTCGGCGCCACCGGAAAACACCGAACGCCAGTTCGTTTCGAGCCAGGCGAAGAAATCGGGCTGGTCGATCAGGCCGTACTTGGCCACTTCGGCATAGCCGGCGCGGAATTCGCGCTCCGGCAAGGTGTCGAGCGAACCGGTATCGGCCAGCACCAGCCGCGGCTGGTAGAAGACCCCGATCAGGTTCTTGCCTTGCGGGGAGTTGATCCCGGTCTTGCCGCCGACGGAGGAATCGACCTGGGCGAGCAGCGTCGTCGGGATCTGGACGAACTGCATGCCGCGCCGCGCCACGCCGGCGACAAAGCCGCTCAGGTCGCCAATCACGCCGCCGCCGAGCGCGACGACGGCATCGCCGCGTTCGAGCCGGGCGCCGATCACCGCCTCGACGGTGGATTCGAAAAAGCTGAAGCTCTTGGTCTTTTCCCCGGCGGGCAGGACGATCTCCGCGCCGATCCCGACGCCGCCCGCCAGAAGCCCGGCGCGAAGCGCATCGAGATGGAGGGCGGCGACGTTGGCGTCGGTGACGATCGCCACCCTTGCCGCCGGCAGCCGCGCGGCGATCTCGCGACCGGCGCCGGCGATCAGGCCGGGGCCGATCAGGATGTCGTAGGAGCGGTCGCCAAGCGATACGGCGACGGTGCGGGCGGTCGTCTCAGCTGGTATCATTTCGGTCATCCGGTTCTTGCGGCAGTCGGAGATGATCGGCGATCGCCTCGATGACTTCCGCGGCGATCACGTCGCGCGGCTCGTTGCGGGAGGTGACGACGATGTCGGCGGCGGCATACACGGGATAGCGGGCATCCATGAGATCGCGCATGGTCCGGCGCGGATCCGCGGTCTTGAGCAAGGGCCGGTTCTGCTTCTTGGCGACCCGCTCCATCAGCGTATCCAGGTCCGCCTTCAGCCAGACCGACATGCCGTTCTCGCCGATCATCCGGCGGGTCTCGGCGTTCATGAACGCACCACCGCCGGTCGACACCACGATGGGTCCCTCGTCGATCAGGCGCAGGATCACGCGCTGCTCCAGCGCGCGGAATTCCGGTTCGCCGTAGAGTTCGAACAGTTCGGGAATGGTCATGCGCGCGGCGGCTTCGATTTCATGGTCGCTATCGGCGAACCTGAGGCCGAGGTCCCGGGCGACGATGCGGCCGATCGCGGTCTTGCCGGCGCCCATCAGGCCGACGAAGACGATGGCCCGCCGGCCCAGCAATCGCCTGATGCCGTCGGCGCGCGCATTCGTCTGGATCGGCAAGTCGTTCAAGGCGGCCTCGCATCGCGTTGCACGGCTGCTGGCTAAGGCATGAAACGAACGGAGCCGTCAAGTTCGGCGCGCCTTGCATCGCCGGGCGCGCCGGACCATAAGGGCACTGGCCGCCGCGAGGGGACCTTTCATGCCGTCGCTTATCCGCTTCCTCACCGTGATCGCCGTGCTTTGCGGGCTTGCCTATGCCGGCATGTTCGCGCTCGCGACCTTCGTGCAGCCGAAGCAGGGCGAAATGAGCGTGCGGGTGCCGATCGAAGACACCGAACCCGGGGCGCAGGCCAACTGACCGCCATGGGCAGCGGCACGATGATCGAGGCCTTTCTCGACATGATGAGCGCGGAACGCGGCGCCAGCGCCAACACGCTGTCGTCCTACCGGCGCGATCTCGAGGATGCCGATGCCATGCTCGGCGGCCGGCTCGCGGCGGTGGCGGCCAATGATCTGAAATCCTATGTCGGCGGGCTGTCCCGGCGCGGCTTCGCTGCCAGTTCGCAGGCGCGCCGGCTCTCGGCGCTGCGGCAGTTCTTCCGCTTCCTCCATTCCGAGGGACGGCGCGGCGACGATCCGACCGGGCTCATCGATTCACCGCGATCGCGCCAGTCGCTGCCCAAGACGCTGTCGGTCGATGACGTGACGCGGCTGCTCGACCGGGCGGAACTGGAGGCGCGGAACGGCGAACATGCCGCGCTGCGCATGGCGGCGCTGGTGGAAACACTCTATGCGACGGGCCTGCGGGTGTCGGAACTGGTCGCGCTTCCGCTCGCGGTGGCGCTGCGCGACGACCGTTTCTTCATCGTGCGCGGCAAGGGCAACAAGGACCGGCTGGTGCCGCTCTCCGACAAGGCGCGGCAGTGCATGCGATCCTGGCTCGCGGCGCGGGGCGGGGAACCGCCGGTCGAGGGCGGCTTCCTGTT
>JBATNB010000271.1:0-4192 GCA_049290135.1 Rhizobiaceae bacterium | reverse complement strand
CGCGGGCCAAGCCAAGTCGAAGAAGTCGATCCGGGAGAAGCCCATGAAAACGATCATCGCGCCGTCGATCCTGTCGGCGGACTTTTCCAGGCTGGGCGACGAGGTCGCGGCGGTTGCCGAGGCCGGCGCCGACTGGATCCATCTCGATGTGATGGACGGGCATTTCGTGCCCAACATCACCTTCGGCCCGCCGGTGATCAAGGCCATCCGCAACCGGACGCCGAAGGTGTTCGACTGCCATCTCATGATCGAGCCGGCCGATCCGTATCTCGCGGCCTTCGCC
Source organism: Rhizobiaceae bacterium (assembly GCA_049290135.1). Taxonomy (GTDB): domain Bacteria; phylum Pseudomonadota; class Alphaproteobacteria; order Rhizobiales; family Rhizobiaceae; genus JADJTR01. The sequence goes on along the minus strand of JBATNB010000271.1, from coordinate 3,909 downwards.
GATGCCGGCGCCGACATCATCACCGTGCACGCGGAAGCCACCAGGCATCTCGACCGTTCGCTGCAGGCCATCCGCAATCTGGGCAAGAAGGCGGGCGTCAGCCTCAATCCGCACACGCCGGAGAACGTGATCGAGTATGTGCTCGACCGGCTCGACCTCATCCTGCTGATGACGGTCAACCCCGGGTTCGGTGGCCAGGCCTTCATCCCCTCCGTGGTGGAGAAGACCCGCCGCATCCGCCAGATGATCGGCTCCAGGCCGATCGACATCGAGATCGATGGCGGCGTGACCCCGGAAACCGCGCCACTGGTCGCCGGCGCCGGCGCCAATGTGCTGGTCGCCGGCTCGGCCGTGTTCAAGGGCGGCACGGTCGCCTCCTACGCCGCCAACATCGCCGCCATCCGCGCGGCGTCCGACGCGGCGCTGGCGGCCCATGCGGCTTGAGGCGCTGATCTTCGACGTCGACGGCACGCTGGCCGAGACGGAGGAGGCGCACCGGCGCGCCTTCAACGAGACGTTCGCCGCGTTCGGCCTCGACTGGCAGTGGAGCGCGGAGGATTATCGCGTCCTGCTGCGCACCACCGGCGGCAAGGAGCGCATGAAAGCGCATGCCGAAACGCTCGGCGTGGCGATCGACGACGAACTCGTGGCGCGCATCCACAAGGCCAAGACCGCCCGCTACGGCGAGATCATCGCGCAACGGGACCTGGCGCTGCGTCCCGGGATCGCCGACCTCGTCGCGGCGGCGCAGGCACGCGGCATCCGGCTTGCCGTCGCCACCACCACCAACAGGCCGAATGTCGACGCCCTCGTCGAGGCCACCTTCGGAAAGCCCGCCGGCGCGATCTTCGAGGTCATCGCGGCGGGTGACGAGGTCAGGGCGAAGAAACCGGCGCCGGACGTCTACCTTGCCGCGCTCGAACGCCTCGGCCTGCCGGCCGGGTCCTGCCTGGCGCTGGAGGATTCGCGCAACGGCCTGCGTTCGGCAATGGCGGCGGGAATCGCCACCGTGGTTTCGCCGTCGCGCTACACCGCAGGGGAGGATTTCGCTGGCGCGGTTGCGGTGATCGGCGAATTCACCGCACTGTCGCTTGACGAGGCGGAGCGGCTCCTGCCCGCCCGTTGAACCGAGGGAGATCCTGCGTCATGGCCGCCATACCGCCTGTCTGCGATTTCGGCTGGAAGCCGAAGGATGCCGTCCTGCCCGGAACCGATGGCGGTATTCATTCCGTGCTCGGCCAGGCCGGTCCCAACGGGCTGGTCGTCGCCTTCATCTGCAATCACTGCCCCTATGTCAAAGCGGTCATCGCGCGCATCGTGCGCGACGCCGCCGACCTCAAGGCGGCCGGGATCGGCTTCGTGGCGATCTCGTCCAACGATGCCGCGGCATATCCGGAGGATTCCTTTCCCCACATGGCGCGCTTCGCCCGCGAGAACGGCTTCGGCTTCCCCTATCTCTATGACGAGAGCCAGGCCGTGGCGCGCGGCTTCGGCGCGGCCTGCACGCCGGATTTCTTCGGCTTCAATGGCGCCATGGAGCTGCAATATCGCGGCCGCCTCGACGCCAGCCGCAAGGAAGAAGGGCCGGCGGAGCTGCGCCGCGACCTCTACGAGGCCATGCTGGAGGTGGCGCGCAGCGGCGAGGGCCCGCGCGAGCAGATCGCGTCGGTGGGATGCTCGATCAAGTGGAAGGACGGCGGCTAAGGCGGCCCCGGCTGGGTTAAATCGTCGCAACGAGGGCCTGTGAACGGTCAGTCCGCCATTCGATTTGACCTTTGTCATTGACCTCAACGGCCCATGAACGCATTTTGCGGCAGGAACAGGGATCCGGGCATGGACTTCGAAAGCTTTTTCAAGAGCGAATTGGCGCGTCTGCATGACGCCGGCAATTATCGCGTTTTTGCCGATCTGGAGCGTCATCGCGGCGGTTTTCCGCGCGCCACGCGCCACCGTGCCGACGGCACGACCCAGGACGTCACCGTCTGGTGTTCCAACGACTATCTCGGCATGGGCCAGAATCCCGCCGTGCTGGAGGCCATGAAGGCGGCGCTCGATCATTCGGGCGCGGGTGCCGGCGGAACGCGCAACATTTCCGGCACGAACCACAATCACGTGATGCTGGAGCACGAACTTGCCGACCTGCACGGCAAGGAAGCGGCGCTGCTGTTCACGTCCGGCTACGTGTCGAACTGGGCCGCGCTCGGCACGCTTGCCGCGAAGATCCCCGGAATCATCGTCTATTCGGATGCCAAGAACCACGCCTCGATGATCGAGGGCATCCGCCATTCGCGCGCCGAAAAACGGCTCTTCAAGCACAATTCGCCCGAGGACCTCGCACGGCTGATGGCCGCCGACGATCCGAAGGCGCCGAAGCTGGTGGCGTTCGAATCGGTCTATTCCATGGATGGCGATGTCGGACCGATCCGGGAAATCTGCGACGTGGCCGACGCGCATGGCGCGCTGACCTATCTCGACGAGGTGCACGCGGTCGGCATGTATGGCCCGCGCGGCGGAGGCATTGCCGAGCGCGAAGGGCTGATGCATCGCCTGTCGGTGATCGAAGGCACGCTCGGCAAGGCGTTCGGCGTCATGGGCGGCTACATCACCGGTTCGACCGCGCTGATCGATTTCGTCCGCTCGTTCGCATCCGGCTTCATCTTCACCACCGCGCTGCCGCCGGCGCTGGCCGCCGGGGCGGTCGCCTCGATCCGGCATCTCAAGCAGAGCCAGGACGAGCGCCGCCTGCACCAGGAAAACGTGCGCAAGGTGCGCGCCGGGCTGGACAGGCGCGGCATTCCGCACATGGACAATCCCAGCCACATCGTGCCCGTGCGTGTCGGCGACGCGGCCAAGTGCAAGTGGATTTCCGACATCCTGCTCGACCGGCACGGTATCTATGTCCAGCCGATCAACTACCCGACCGTTCCGGTGAAGACCGAGCGGCTGCGCATCACCCCGACGCCGCTGCACACGGATGCCGATATCCGCCACCTGGTGGATTCGCTGAGCGAGCTGTGGTCGCAGTGCGCGCTGTCGCGCGCGGTGGCCTGAACCGAAGCAGGGCCCTTGTCCCGATCGCGGCGCGCCACGGCGCGCCGTTTTCGTTACGGCGGAAAATATGCGTCCGACGATGGACAATCCGCCGTTTTTGGCCCAAACGCGAGCACAATCCCGCGCAGGCGGGAGGGCGTCCATCCGCCAGGGAGACAGAGTTGGATTCGTTTGCCCGTGACATCATCGCGCTGATCGCCGGCCGCGCCAAAATCCCCGTCGACGAGATTACCCCCGACACGGCGCTCGCCGAGATCGACATCCAGTCGCTGGACCTGGCGGAAATCATCTTCGACCTGGAGGAGAAGTTCGGCATCGTCATCGAGCTCAACACCGCCGAGGCGACGTCCAGCCTTTCCAATGTCGGCGACATCATCGAGGCGGTCCGCGGCCTGGTCCAGGCCAGGGCCTGACATGGACCGCAAGCGCATCGTCATCACCGGCCTTGGCGGCCTGAGCGCGCTTGGCGTCAGCGCCGACCAGATCTGGCAATCGATGAAGGCCGGACGCCCCGGCATCGGCGAAATCACCACCACGCCGCTGCACGACCTGAAACTGCGTATCGGCGCGGAGGTGAAGGTCCTGCCGGAGCGCGGCCTTGATCCGCGCCGGATCCAGACCATGGACCGTTTCAGCCTGCTCGCGGTCCTTGCCGCGCTGGAAGCCGTGGAGAATGCCGGGCTGGTGATCGACGCCACCAACGCCGCGCGCGTCGGCGCGATCATCGGCGCGGGCGTCAGCGGCTTCACCGCCATCGAGGAAGCCTACCGCTCCGTGCTCATCGACGGCCGCTCGCGGGCGCCGATCCTCACCGTGCCGAAGGTGATGACCGGCGCGCCGGCCGGCCAGGTGTCGATG
>JBATNB010000270.1:0-3070 GCA_049290135.1 Rhizobiaceae bacterium | reverse complement strand
GTGCCGGCTCGGCGGGCTGCGCCGGCTGCGCGGGCTGCTCGGCCTTCGGCTGCTCGGGTGCCTTTTCTTCCTTCTTCTCGGAGCATCCGGCCAGCGCGAGCGCGGAAACCGAAGCGACGAGGATGAGATACTTCTTCATTGAATGCCTCCTTGCAGCGGAATGTGCTGCGGGCGTGCGGGTGGGACGCAATTGTGGCCGAATTGGAGCGCCGACACCGGCGATCCGCCATTTTGCCCTCGTCCGCGTGCCCTGCGTCGAAACGCCGTAGCGTGTCGAATTCCCCGTTGCCGGCGAACCGCCAAGCTGGTCTATTTCGCGCCATGACAGACACCCCGTCGAACCTTTTCTACCAGACCCGCCTTCGCCGCCCAATGCTAGATCGTGGCGAGGGCGTGTATCTTTACGACCGCGCCGGCAACCGCTGGCTCGACGGATCGTCCGGCGCGATGGTCTCCAACATCGGCCATTCCAATCCCGCCGTGCTGGCGGCCATGCGCACGCAGATGGACAAGGCGACCTTCGGCTACCGGCTGCATTTCGAGAACGAGCCGGCCGAGCATCTGGCAACGCGAATCGCCGGACTGATGCCGCCCGGGCTGGATCGTGTCTTCTTCGTCTCCGGCGGTTCCGAGGCAGTCGAAAGCTGCCTGAAACTTGCACGCCAGCATGCGATCGCCCGTGGCCAGGCGCAGCGCTGGAAGGTCATCTCGCGCTTTCCCTCCTATCATGGTTCCACGTTCGGCGCGCTCGCCGTCACCGGCATGTCGCTCATGAGTGCGCCGTTCTCGCCGATGCTGCGGGAAATGCCGAAGATCCCGGCGCCGACCGCCTATCTCGACCGCGACGGCCTGACCGACGACGAGCGCGGCCTGCGCTATGCCGACACGCTGCGCCAGGAAATCCTGCGGCAAGGCCCCGAGACGGTCCTCGCCTTCATCTTCGAGCCGGTCGGCGGTGCGTCGACGGGCGCGCTCGTGCCGCCATCGACCTATCATTCCGCCATACGCGCCATCTGCGACGAATTCGGCGTGCTTTTGATCGCCGACGAGGTAATGAGCGGCGCCGGGCGCACCGGACGCTACCTGGCGCTCGACCACTGGAACGTCGTGCCCGACATCGTTGCGCTGTCGAAGGGGTTCGGCGCCGGCTACGCACCGCTCGGCGCCATGGTGGCCCGCCGCGATATCGCCGAGACCGTCATCGATGCCGGCGGGTTCATCCATGGGCACACCTATGCCGGCAACCCGCTCGCCTGCGCGGCCGGCCTGGCCGTCCTCGGCGAAATCGACAGGCTCGACCTGCTTTCAGCCGCCAGTCGCCAGGGCGACAAGCTGAAGGCCCGGCTCACCGCGTCGATGCAGCGCTTCCCCTTCATCGGCGACGTGCGCGGCATGGGCCTGCTGCTTGCCTTCGAACTGGTCTCCGATCGCGGCACCATGGCGACGCTGCCGGTTGGCCTCGACGCCCACAACCGCCTTGTCGACATCGCCTATGACAATGGCCTCATCATCTATTCGCGGCGCACGCGCGGCGGCCGCGAGGGCGACCATTTCATGGTCTGCCCGCCGCTGATCGTTTCCGACGGCGAGATCGACGAACTGATGGACAAGCTCGACCGCAGTCTCGTCGCCTTCGCCGTCGAGGCGGGACTTGCGCACGGGTCGGCATCGTGAGCGAACCCGTCATCATCACCTGCGCGGTGACGGGCTCGATCCATACGCCATCGATGAGCCCGCATCTTCCCGTCACGCCGCGGGAGATCGCTGACGAAGCGGTGGCCGCCGCGGAAGCCGGCGCGGCCATCATCCATCTCCATGCCCGCGATCCGGCGACAGGCATGCCGTCGGCCGACCCGGCGCACTTCATGGGCTTCCTGCCGGCCATCCGCGAGCGCAGCGACGCGGTGCTCAACATTTCCACCGGCGGATCATCGCGCATGACACTCGACGAGCGCCTGGCCGCGGCCCGGCGCGCCAGTCCGGAAATGTGTTCCCTCAACATGGGGTCGATGAATTTCGGCCTGTTCCCGCTCGCCGACCGGCCGCGCCAGTGGAAGCACGATTGGGAGCCGGGCTTCTTGGAAGCCACGCGCGGCATCGTCTTCAAGAACACGTTCTCCGATATCGAGGCGATCCTCGCCGACCTCGGCGACGGCCATGGCGTGCGTTTCGAACTGGAATGCTACGACACCGGCCATCTGCAGACGCTCGCCCACTACCTCGACCGGGGCCTGCTCAAGGCGCCGGTGTTCCTGCAGTTCGTCCTGGGCGTGCTTGGCGGAATCGACGCCTCGCCGGAAAGCCTGATGCAGATGAAGGCCACTGCCGACCGGCTGATCGGGGCCGGTAACTACCATTTCTCGGTGCTTGCCGCCGGGATGAAGCAGTTCGACCTCGGAACCATGGGCGTGATCCTCGGCGGCAATGTCCGCGTCGGCCTGGAAGACAATCTGCGCATCTCGAGGCGGGAACTCGCGCGGTCCAACGCCGACCAGGTCGCCAAGATCCGCCGTATCGTGGAGGAACTCGGCCACACGATCGCCACTCCCGACGAAGCGCGTTCGCGTCTCGGCCTCAAGGGCCGCGACCGCGTCGCTTATTGAAGGTGAGTGCCATGAAGGTTGTCTTCGATCCCGCCCAGACGCGACACGCGCCCAGATCGTTCCTGTCTTCCGGCGCACCGGCGGAAAATCCGGAGCGGCCGGAACGCGCCGGCATCCTGCTGGATGCCGCCCGCCGTGCCGGACTTGCGGAGGTGATCCCGCCCGATCTCGGCCTGGCGCCGGCCGCCGCCGTGCACACGCCGGAATATCTCGTCTTCCTGCGCACCATCCACGAACGCTGGCGCCGGATCGAGGGTGCTTCGGAGGAAGTGGTGCCGAACATCCATCCCGACCGGCGCGACGGCGCCTATCCGGCTTCCGCCGTCGGTCATGCCGGCTGGCACATGATCGACACCTCCGCCCCGATCAACGCGGAGACCTACGGATCGGCGATCCGCAGTGCCCACGCCGCCGCCCACGCCGCCGATCTGGTGCGCGGCGGCGACCGCGCGGCCTACGCGCTGTGC
>JBATNB010000269.1:0-2067 GCA_049290135.1 Rhizobiaceae bacterium | reverse complement strand
ACCCCTGGGACGGCGCCGCGCGCGAAGTCCTGGCCCAGATCGACGCCGCCGCGTCCGCGCCCGGACCGGATGCCGCGCAGGTGGAAGCGGCCCAGGGCATGAGCGAAGCCGACCGCAACACGATGATCGAAGGCATGGTGGCGCAGCTTTCCGAAAAGCTCAAAGCCGATCCGTCGGACCTTGAGGGTTGGAAACGCCTCGTGCGATCCTACATGGTCATGGGCCGCGCCGATGACGCACGGACGGCCATGACCGAGGCGCAGCGCGGCCTGACGCCGGAAGCCTTTGCCGAACTCGGCGCATTCGCCGCCGAAGCCGGCCTCAAGTGAACGGATGATTCGATGACACGTAAGCAGAAGCGCCTGGGCATCATTTTGGGCGGACTGGGATTCCTCGCCGTCGCGGCCGGCCTGACGCTGTTTGCGCTGCGCCAGGAGATCGTGTTTTTCCGCACCCCCTCCGATCTGGCGTCGCTGGCCGTCAAGCCCGGCGAGCGGCTGCGCCTGGGCGGCCTTGTCGCCGAGGGCTCGGTGGTTCGCGGCGTCGGGACGAACGTGTCGTTCAAGATCACCGATACGGACAAGGACGTCGGCGTGGTCTATGAAGGCATCCTCCCGGACCTGTTCCGGGAAGGGCAGGGCGTCGTGGCCGAGGGCGCGCTCGGGCCCGACGGGGTCTTCGTGGCCGACACGGTGCTGGCCAAGCATGATGAAAACTACATGCCGCGCGAAGTAGCCGACGCGCTGAAGGAAAAGGGCGTCTGGCAGGGCCAGCAGTAAGGGGGACCATGCTCGTCGAATCCGGTCATTTCGCGCTCGCGCTCGCTTTCGCGCTGTCACTGGTGCAAGCCGTGGTGCCGGCCTGGGGCGCGCGCACCGGCGACCAGCGCATGATGGCCGTGGCGTCGCCCGCCGCGCTCGCCACCTTCATGCTGGTGGCAATCGCCTTCGCCGTGCTGCTCCTGTCCTATGCACGGTCGGACTTCTCCATCGTCAATGTGTGGGCGAACTCGCATTCCCGGCAGCCGCTGCTTTACCGGCTGACCTCGACATGGGGCAATCACGAAGGCTCCATGATGCTCTGGGCGTTCATCCTGACGCTGTTTTCGGCGCTGGTCGCCCTGTTCGGGCGCAACCTGCCCGACCGGCTGCGCGCCAATGTCATCGCCGTCCAGGGACTGATCACCCTGGCGTTCCTCGCCTTCATCCTGATCACGTCGAACCCGTTCCTGCGCATGGACCCGGCGCCTGTGGAGGGACAGGACCTCAATCCGGTGCTGCAGGACATCGGCCTCGCCATCCATCCGCCGCTGCTCTACCTCGGCTATGTCGGCTACTCGGTGTGCTTCTCCTTCGCGGTCGCCGCGCTGATCGACGGACGCATCGATGCCGCCTGGGCGCGCTGGGTGCGGCCATGGGCGCTGGCGGCCTGGGTGTTCCTCACGCTCGGCATCGCGATGGGCTCGTACTGGGCCTATTACGAACTGGGCTGGGGCGGTTTCTGGTTCTGGGATCCGGTGGAGAACGCCTCGTTCATGCCGTGGCTCGCCGGCACCGCGCTGCTTCACTCGGCCATCGTCATGGAAAAGCGGGAGGCGCTGAAGATCTGGACCATCCTCCTGGCGATCTTCACCTTCTCGCTGTCGCTGCTCGGCACCTTCCTCGTGCGCTCCGGGGTGCTGACGTCGGTCCATTCCTTCGCGTCCGATCCCTCGCGCGGCGTGTTCATCCTGGCAATCCTTGTCGGCTTCATCGGCGGGTCGTTCGCGCTGTTTGCGATCCGGGCACAGTCGCTCGGCTCCGGCGGCGTGTTCCATCCGGTCTCGCGCGAAGGCGCGCTCGTCCTCAACAATCTGTTCCTGGTGACGGCCACGACGACCGTGCTCGTCGGCACGCTCTATCCGCTGTTCGTCGAATCGATTTCCGGCGAGAAGATCTCGGTCGGCGCGCCGTTCTTCAACCTGACCTTCGGCGCCCTGGCGCTGCCCTTGCTGCTGGCGGTGCCGTTCGGACCGCACCTGGCGTGGAAACGCGCGAGCCTTCCGGCCGCCGCGCGTCGGCTCCTGCC
>JBATNB010000268.1:0-4584 GCA_049290135.1 Rhizobiaceae bacterium | reverse complement strand
GCGTTGAAGTCGACGGCAGGCAAGTCGCCCGCCGGCACCGTACGGCCCTTTTCGGCAGGCGCGACGGGCTGATCGGCGGCCTGCGCCGCCTTCGGGCTTGTCAGCAGCTCGTCGTCCTCGCCCGGCTCGCCAATGCCGATCAGGTCGGCAGTCTGCTTGCGCCCGACTTTCAACCCGAGCGGCACCAACTTGACGATGGCGTCGACCGCCCGCGCCACGTCGGTCTGTTCGGCGCGGCCTATTTTCAGGCGCGGCGGGCGGGCCTTGGTGCCCGATTCAAGGGCGATCCAGGGCGCGATAAGGTCGCGGTTGATGATCGCCGACATCGCCTTGGCGTCGGCGCGCTCGATGTCTTCCTGTACCTGGCGGTGTTCCCGGCCGACCGCGTGGCCGCCGGCGATCGCGTCGGTCGTCGCCGTCTGCCCAAGTACGCCTTTGGAAACCTGCTGGTCAAACCAGTCGGCACGTTCCTTGTAGTTGGCGTGGCCGGTCCCGAGGTTTTTCGCCTCGATGAACTCGATCGCCATCGATTCCGGAACGATCGCGGCGCAGTCGGCGGCGATGTTGGCGACCGCCCGGTAGAGTTTCGCCCGGTCGTCAGCCGTTGCGCCCGGACCATATTTACCGAGCCGCACCGGCTGGCCGTAGGTCTGGGTGAAGATGGCCCAGTCGCGCTGGGTGAACGCCTTGAACATCCACGCCCACGCGGCGATGCGAGCGATGCCGGAGCGCACCGGCAGGCCGGACTTGGCCTTGATGCGGCAGTAAATGAACTTGAAGCCCGGAAGAGCCATGCGCTCGCCATTCTCGCCGATCAGTTGCGGCGTGGTGCCATCGATGGTCTCAAAGTCGAACCAGCGCGGATCCCGCCATTCGAGCCGCGCCGGCCGCCACTGGCCCTCGGACGTATCCCAGACGATCTCAGTAAACGAATAGCCCTTGCCAACGGCGTCGAGCATGTCGAACAGTTCCTCGGCAAGCTCGTCGCGCCTCAGCCACTCGCGCACCATGTCTGCGCGCTCGACATCAGTTTTGTCCTCCGATGCCGGCTCGACCGTGATTTCCAGCTGGGAAACGGAGCGTTTGCGGGTGCCGAGCACGCCGGCGTAATGCAGGTCACGTTCTTCTATTGTTTCAGCAAGTTCCAAATAGCGCACCGGATTGCCGGCATCGGCCTCGCGAAGTATCGCGGCCAGTTTCTGCGGATCGAGATTGTCGCCCGGATAGGAGGTCAGCGGCGAACGCACGCCGGTGATCGTCGCTGCTGCGACCTCTTCCGTCAGCAGCCGCTTTTCGATCGGTCGGCTCCACTTGTCGACGATCCCTGAGAAATAATCTGCCATCAGATACCTCCGCGAATGCCGGCGCCGAGCGGCGGGTGGGGCCAGCCGCCGGTGCGCATGCCGTCGTCGCTATGGTCGGGAACCATGAAGCCCTGCGGGCCAACGCCTGGACGCGCCGGCGCATGTGCGGATGCACTGACCACCGGCTCGTAGCCAAACTCGACCCAGCGCATGCGCGACGCAAAATGCGCCATTCCCAGAGCGACGGCGAAGTCGCCATGGCGCTTGCGGCCCTTCTCGCCTTCGCGCTGGTCCGGCACCATCGGCACGCCGCGAACAACCTTGACCATGCGCAAATCGGTGACGTGCTCCGCGTCCCTGGTGAGCGCGATAGTGCCATCCTCGAATGCGGCCCTGAGCGGCGGGAAATTGGCGTTGTACCAGGGGGAGCGCAGCATGATCGGCCATACCAGCCCGCCGCCCTCGTCGCTTTCGCGCAGGCCGAATTCGCGACCGAGGTCCTCAGCCAGGTTCATGCCCATGCCAGTCGCGTCGATTGCAGCGCCGACCAGGCGTGGCGCGTTTTTCAGGATATGGCGGGCGACGCGCTTCTGTTCGTCGAAGGGGACCCCGCGCATCTCCACGGTCAGCGCCGATCGCCGGCGAAGATCCGTCTCGATTGCCAACAGCGATATGACTGCCGGGTCGAGCTTACGCGCCGGATCGTAGCCGAACGCATGCGTCTGTCTGTCGGTGAGTGTATCGACACACCGCTTGACCAGGTCGAATTGCGGTTCGAACAACTGCGCCTGTTGCAACCTGGCCAGCTGCAGGTAGTTGCCTGGCAGTTCGATGCGGATGACTGGCGCCGCTTCGGCCGTCAGCGTCATGCGCGCCTCGATCAGCGGCGCCGACAGCCATGCGCCCGACCCTTGGGCGGGAACGCAGAACAGTTCCTCATCCGCACCGTCGCCGTAGAAATCGATGATCTCTTGGCGCCATGCGGCCTCCCCTTCCGGCGACCACGCCTTGCCGGTCACCAGGCAGATGCGCTGGTAGAGCCCGTGCTTCAGTGCATCGTCGAAATCGACGCGCATGTGCGCATACTTTGAGCGGCCGGCAAGAATATCCTGGACCGCTTCGTTGAACGGGTTCTCCGCACCGTCATGGGTGGAGCAGACGACGACCTGACCGCCCCACATCAGGAAGGCAAGCGCAGCCTTCAAGAGTTCCTTCAGGCTGTCGACAAAGGCCGCCTCGTCGATGATCACCAGGCCCTGCTTGCCGCGCAGCGTGCGCGGCGCAGACGACAACGCAACGATCTCGAAGCCGGATGCGAAGCGGATGCGGAAGGCCTGGATGGAGCGGGTATCGGACGGGTCGGCCGGGTTGGCGTCCTCGAACAAGAATTCCTGCGTGTCGAGCGCCGTCATCGCAAAGGCTTTCGCCCACATGGCCGCCGCGTCGATGAACTCACGGGTCATTTCCTGAGAGTAAGAGATGTACATGGCGTCCATGCCGCCGGCCGATTTCGCCCGTCCGGCTCTCAGCACGCCTGCCGCGGCAAGTCCCCAGGTCATGCCGATGCGGCGGCTCTTCTCGATGAAGAGAACGCGCATGGCGGTGGAATCGAGAAGCGAGACGACATGGCCCTGGTAGCCGAGAAGGACGCCCGGCAGGTCGAGCTTTTCCGCAAGCTCGGGCGCAATCGCCATCGAATCCCGGCGTAGCTTTTCCCATTCCGCCTGGGTAATCGGCGCGCTCATGCTGTCCCGTCCTTGTCCGGCAGCGCGATGCCGAGGATCTGCGCCTTAATCGCTTCGGCCGTCTCGGTCGACAGGCCCTTGGCCTTGCTCACCGTCTCGACGGCCTGCTCGACCTGTCCCTTGAACTCGCTCTCGATGCCCTTGCGGCGGCCGGTCGAGACATTTTGAGCCTGTGCTGCGTTGCGAAGAGCGGCGGCGAGTTGCATGGCGCCCCTCGGATCAATGCCAGCCTCGCCGGCGGCGGTCAGGACTTCGAACACCAGCGTCTTGATCGCCTCGGCGGCGATGACCGTCAAATCGTCGGACGCTTTGGCGTCAAACTTTTCGGCGATCGCGCCGGCAATGTCGCGGGTTTCCTCAAGCCGCCGCGTCAGCGTGGCGAGGCGGATCGAAAAACGGTTGAACGCCGAAATCGATGGAATGGTGAACTCAAGCTCGCCCCTGCCTTCGCGGCGGAGCGTGTCGAGGCGCTGGTAGAATTCCTCGTAAATGTCGAGTTGGGTGCGTTCGCGATTGCGCAGCTCGACGGCCGCCCAGGCGATGATGTCGTCGCATTCCGGCGGCAGCAACTCGATGCCGGAAAGCCTGCCGCGGCCGCGCTTCATCGCTCATTCCTCCGGCGACGGGCGCGCCACGCCGTCGAGCACCGCGCGCCGCTCGACATGGTCGAGGCCGGTCCGGGTGATTGCCGCGATCATCACCGTGCCCGCCTCGCTCGCCGTGACGGCGCCGAGCTCGGCCAGCGCGCGGATCTGCGTGCGCACGAACTCTCGCGATCGGCGGATGCCGAACGCGTCGAGCGTCGCCGTGAGCAGCGTCTCGTTGAGCCGCCCGTCGGTCTGCGCCGCCAGTTCCTTCAGGATGACAAGCCGCGCGTCGGCGGCGATGAGGGCGGAGAAGTCGGTCATTTCGCGCTCTTCAGGAGAAAGTCTTCGATCCGTTGCACCGTCGGTCGCAGTTGCTGCACCGACGTGTCGATCTTGCCGACTGCCCCCTGCAGTTCGGCAATGGCCACTCTCAGTGCGTTGACCCCGTCCTTGTCCGGCAGGTGCCGGAGCTCCCCTTCGATCGCCTGCAACCGTTCGCCGTGCAGGTCGAGCCTGGCGTCGAGCTCGGCGGTGATGCGGTCCGTCGCAGCCTTGTGCTCGGCCATCGCGGCGATCGCTTTCTTGCCGTCGGACGTCAGGTGCCCCCACAGGAACGTCCCGACCGAAATGACTAGCGCGGTGAACCCGAGCCAGTCCTTCAAGACCTCCATCACAACCCCCTCGCATGGCGTTCGAATGTCTCCTGGCAGACCAGGCAACGGCAGGCGAATGGCGCCGCCTTGAGCCGCGCCTCGGCGATCGGACGCTCGCAGTCGACGCAGACTGTCCGCCCTGGCCGCGCGACGGCCAGGCGCGCGCCGCTTATGGCGTTTGCCGCTTCGGCCTCGACCGCGGCTTCGGCTTGTTCGATCATCGCCGCCGTCGCCCTCATGTGCGTGCCTCGCGCGCCCGTGCCACGCGCTCTTCGCGCATGCGGTCGTAGAAAAT
>JBATNB010000267.1:0-3355 GCA_049290135.1 Rhizobiaceae bacterium | reverse complement strand
TTGCTGTCGCGCGCCGAGGCGCTGTCGGCGACGGCCCGCATTGCCATCGACACGACGGCGCTGTCCGGCTCGATCAACCTGACCGGCGGGCGCATCGACGACCTCGTGCTAAAGGGCTACCGCGAGGAGGTTGCGAAGGATTCCCCGGCCATCGTGCTGCTCAATCCGGGCGACCTTGCCAATGGTTTCTTCGCCGAAACCGGGTTCATCGCCACCGAGGCGAGCGGCGCGGTCCCCGGCCCGTCGACGGTATGGACGGCCGAACCCGGCGCGCAGCTCACCCCGTCGACGCCGGTGACGCTCACCTTCGGCAATGACAGGGGCCTCACCTTCAAGCGGGTGATCGCGGTCGATCCGAAGTACATGTTCACGGTGGCCGACACGGTGACGAACGCCACGGGCGCGCCGGTGGCACTTTCGGCCTACGGCCGGGTGACGCGCTTCGAGAAACCGGTCACGCTCGGCACCTACGTCATCCACGAGGGGCTGATCGGGGTCACCGGCGAGGAAGGCCTCCAGGAGATTTCCTACGACGACATCGCGGAAGACCGGCAGGTGCTTCCGGCCAAGTCGAGCGACGGCTGGCTCGGGATCACCGACAAATATTGGGCGGTGGCGATGGTGCCGTCCGGAAAGCAGCCGTTCCAGCCGCGGTTTGCCTGGTACGATGACGGCCGGCAGCGGTTCCAGTCGGATTATGTCACCGACCCCGTGACGATCGCGCCGGGCGAAAGCCAGACCATGGAAACGCTGGTGTTCGCCGGCGCCAAGCAGGTCGCCGACATCAAGGCCTACGAGAGCGAGCGCGGCATCCGCCAGTTCAACCTGCTCATCGACTGGGGATGGTTCTATTTCATCACCAAGCCGATGTTCTGGCTGATCGACACGCTGAACAAGTATTTCGGCAATTTCGGCATCGCCATCCTGCTGACGACCGTCATCGTCAAGCTGCTGTTCTTCCCGCTGGCCAACAAGCAATACGCCTCCATGGCCAACATGAAGAAGGTGCAGCCGGCGATGGAGGAAATCCGCTCCAAATACGCCGACGACAAGATGCGCCAGCAGCAGGAGATGCTGGAGCTCTACAAGCGCGAGAAGATCAATCCGGTGGCCGGCTGCTGGCCGGTGCTGCTGCAGATTCCGGTGTTCTTCGCGCTCTACAAGGTGCTCTACGTCACCATCGAGATGCGGCACGCGCCGTTCTTCGGCTGGATCCAGGACCTGGCCGCGCCCGACCCGACCACGATGTTCAACCTGTTCGGGCTGCTGCCCTACGCGGTGCCGGCGTGGATTCCGGCCATTGGCGTGTGGCCGCTGCTCATGGGCATCACCATGTTCCTGCAAATGCGCATGAACCCGACGCCGCCCGACCCGACGCAGGCCATGATCTTCACCTGGATGCCGGTGATCTTCACCTTCATGATGGCGGCGTTCCCGGCCGGGCTGATCATCTACTGGGCCTGGAACAACCTGCTGTCGATCTTCCAGCAGGCGGTCATCATGAAGCGGCACGGCGCCAAGATCGAATTGTTCGGCAATCTGGCGGCGCTGTTCAAGCGAAGCTCCTCGCCGGTGAAATGATCGCCGGCGCGCCATGAACCCGACGCCCGCCACCTTCCCGCGCCCGTGGATCTTCATCCGCGGCGTGCCCGACATGAGCGTCCTGCCTCCGGCCGGACCGCCGGAGATCGCCTTTGCCGGACGATCCAATGTCGGCAAGTCGTCGCTCATCAACGCGCTCGTCGGCCAGAAGGGGCTGGCGCGCACCTCGAACACGCCCGGCCGCACCCAGGAACTGAACTATTTCGTGCCGGAGGGGCATTCGGGCGGCATGGACGATCTGCCGCCCCTCGCCATCGTCGACATGCCGGGCTACGGCTATGCCGAAGCGCCGAAATCCGAGGTCGAACGCTGGACGCGGCTGGTGTTCGATTACCTGCGCGGGCGCACGACGCTGAAGCGCGTCTATGTGCTGATCGATGCGCGCCACGGCATCCTCAAGGCCGACATCGCCGCGCTCGACCTGCTCGACCGGGCGGCGGTGTCCTACCAGATCGTGCTGACGAAGGCCGACAAGATCTCCGCGCCGGCGCTGGCAAAGGTGCGGGCGGCGACCGCCGACGGGGTGCGCAGGCGCGCCGCCGCCTACCCGGACATCCTAGCGACCTCGGCCGAGAAGGGTTCCGGCCTCGACGATCTCAAGGCCGCCATCCTGACGGCGATCGCCACCTGACGGTTCAGGCGGCCTCCGCCTTGAAGGTCAGCGCCAGGCCGTTGATGCAGTGGCGCTTGCCGGTCGGCTGCGGACCGTCGTCGAAGACATGGCCGAGATGGCCGCCGCAGCGCCGGCAGTGCTCCTCGGTGCGCCGCATGAAGAATTTGCGGTCCTCGCGATAGGCGATGGCCTCGGGCAGCGCCTCGAAGAAACTCGGCCAGCCGGTGCCGCTGTTGTATTTCGCCTCGGAGGAAAACAGCGCCAGATCGCAACCGGCGCAGTGGAAGTTGCCCTTGCGCTTCTCGTCGTTGAGCGGGCTGGTGAACGGGCGTTCCGTGCCCTCCTCGCGCAGTACGGCGTACTGCTCGGGCGTCAGCAACGCCCGCCATTCGGCTTCGGTTTTCATGATCTCGAAGACCTCTCCTTCGGCGGCAAGGGCGGTGGTCCGCGTGGCGGCGAATGCGGCGGCGGTGGCAAGCAGGGTGCGTCGGTTCAGCATGGCGTTCTCCTTGCCATGGTTATGGCGCGTCCTTCGATGACGGGGAACTCACGATCGCGCGCGCAGGCGCACTCATCGGGGACGGCTAAAAACGGACCCGGTCCCTTCCTTGACCAACGCGGATACTCTAGCGTCGGCCAACCGGGAGGGCGCCATGGAAAAACTGCTCTGGGAACAGGATGCCACCGCGCTCGCGGCGCTGGTGAACAAGGGCGACATCGCTGCGGATGAACTGGTCGAGGCGGCGATCCGGCGGGCCGAAGCCGTCAATCCGCAGATCAACGCGATTGCCGAGAAGACCTATGACGCGGCGCGCCAGCGCGCCCGCGCAGTCGACAGGACCGCGCCCTTCGCCGGCGTGCCGACGGCCATCAAGGACCTCGGCATGATGATGACGGGCGTTCCCGTCCATGCCGGCAGCCGCGCGCCGGCGCTGGTTCCCGACTTCTCCTCGGTACTGGTGGAACGGATGCTTGCCGCCGGGATGGTGCCGATCGGCACATCGACCTCGCCGGAATGGGGCATCCGGCTCACCACCGAATCGGCTGCCTTCGGCGCCACGCGCAATCCCTGGGACATTTCGCGCTCCACCGGCGGATCGTCGGGCGGCGCGGCGGCGCTGGTCGCCGCCGGCGTCATGC